>JAOUEG010000271.1 GCA_029858845.1 Chloroflexota bacterium
AACCCGCGCGAACGTGTAGGGCGTGGTGGCGATGCCAACGACCTCCACGACGTTGCACTTATCGCCCGCAAACGGGTCGCACGCCGAGTAGCGCGTGGGGCCTGCGCCGTGGAAGTCGCCGGCGACCGGGGCCCGTCCGAGGGACTTGCTGGGGTCGCACGTGAGCGGGACGTCCCGCGCGACGTACGCCTTCGGCGGCGAGCCCGTGTCGACCCCGATGAGGCACTTGTAGGAAACGGTGTACTCGGAGCTCGACAATCCCGGGAAGTTCGCGTTGACCGTCTTCACGACCAGGTCGTTGACCTTGGTGGCGGCACCCGGCAGGGAACCGTCAACGGGCATCAGCGTCCCGCCGGCAAGCGCGGCGGCGTCCATCGTGTTCGCCAGGGTCTGCCGGTCGTTCCGCAGGACGCCGACGTCGATGACCATCGCGGCGAATCCCAGCATCGCCACGAGGACCAGGGTGAACAGGACGAGGATCTGGCCCTCCTGCCGCCCCCGCCGGCCGGCAGGCACGATCCTGCCGCGCTGCTGGCCGAGCTGGCTCGGGCTCACCAGCCTACTCCCGGACCATCTGGACGGTGGACGCCAGGTCGATGGCCGAGCCGAACAGCAACGGGAAGAACGTGTGGTACTGGTAGTTCACGGTCACCGCGACAGCGTCACCGGCCTGCGACGACGTCGCGCTGCTCCAGTTGCACGAGGAGGAAACGATCGCGACACAGCTGGCTGAGACGCTGAGGTCCGAGGCCACCAGGCCGCTGGCGTTGGCCATCACGCGTCCCTGGACCACGCTTGGGATCGCCGTCGGGTCGGCGACTGTCACCGCCAGCCGGGCACCTTCGCGGGTGGCGTTGATGACGGTCATCCTCGAGTACAACATGAAGCCGAAGTCGAGGACGCCCGAGAGGATGAGCAGGAAGACGGGGAGGATCAGTGCGAATTCGACCATGGCCTGTCCTCGGCGGCGCGGCCGCCGGCGGCTTGTACGCGGGCCGTCATGCAACACGTTCATCGCTCCGATCAGTCCAAGTGGCCGTGATCCAGGACGCTGATGCGTGCCTGCTCCGACATCGGGTCCGAACCCAAGCTGTCCATCGCCCGGATCTGGGTGATCCACGCAGGTGGCTCGAACGGCAGCATGGGCGGCGGGTCATGCCCCGGCAATGACGTGGCCGTACCGTGATGAGGGGAGGACCGCCGCTCGCCCTGCGGTGCGCCGGTGCCCCGCGATCTGCGGGATAGGACCTTGGTACCGGCGACATCACGCCCGCCGCATGGTCGCGCCGTTCGTGGGGGCGTGTCGCGCGGAGGCGTCGCCGTCGTCTAAGGGGCGCCGGAGTCGCCCCCTAGGCTCACGACGATGGGTTTGGGGGAGACCCGACCTGCTCGTCTCGCACGATCAGGACCGAGGCATGCGTGTGCAACAGGACGTTCCGGGCGACGCTGCCCATCAGGAGTCGCGACATTCCGCTCAGTCCGTGGGTGCCGAGGATGACCAGGTCCGCGTTGGTGCGCTCTGCGACCTCGATGAGCGTCGCCGCCGGGTCTCCCTCGTAGATGCTCCATCCAGCATCCAGATCGCCGGCACGCAGGCGTTGCACGGCCGCCGTTGCCGCTTCCTCGAGCGTGGTGCGAGCGCTCTCTGCGGCCTCCTCATACCAGGCGATGGGCATCCCATAGGCGCCCGAGAGCATCACCCCGGGCCCAGGGACGGCCGAGGGCGCCACACTGACGACCTCGAGGTGTGTCTCCGCGAGGAATGGCCAATCGGAGACGGCTTCCACGATCCTGTCGGCCGCCGGCGTTCCATCGAGCGCCAGGATCGTTCGCGCACACGTCGAGGCGCGGGCCACCAGAACCGGACACGGGGCATGACCGGCCACCTCGGCGGAAACGGATCCCAGCACCATCGATCCGATCGGGCCTCGCCCCCGGCTGCCCATCACGACGAGGTCGGAGCCGAGCTCCTGCGCGGTCTCGACGATCAGCGAGGCAGCCCGACCCACCACGACGTGCGGCTCCACGATGAGTCCCGGCCGCGCGAGGCCGCTCACTTCAGCATCGAGCGAGGCTCGGACCTCAGCGACTCCGAGGAATTCGTCGACCGAGTCTTCGAGGTCCAGGGGCGGCATCACGAACAGGTCGAACACCGGCTCGATGACCCGGAGGGCGTCGACGCGGGAAGGATCCGGCCACGGTAGATGGCTGACCAGATCGCGGGCGGTTTCCGCGCACGCCGATCCGTCGAACGCCAGCAGGATTCGCATCGCAGCCTCCGTTCGGCGAGCGGCACCGGAGGGTGTCGCGCCTGATCAGCTTGGCGGATGGCGACGCCGAGCCCCAATGGCCATCGGTCATCAACGGGCGGGCCGATACGCCCGACCCCGACGGCCCGAGATCCGAGGGGCCGATCGTCCGGATGTGCCGGTCAGGCGTTCACGCCCCCGCGGCGGCCAGCGCTTCGCCGATGATCGCCAGGGCGCGATCGACCTCTTCGGCCGTCGTCACGAGCGGTGGGATGATCCGGATGACATTGACGTACGTGCCGGCCGTCAGGACCAGAAGTCCGCGATCGAAAGCTTCCGCCTGGACGCGCTTGGCGAGGTCGGGATCCGGCGCCCGGCCGTCGCCCTGGTCGGGCTTGACGAACTCCATCGCGACCATGAGGCCGAGGCCGCGCGCGTCCCCGATGGACCGGTGGCGGTCCTGGAGGCCGCGCAAGCCGGCAAGGAACTGGACGCCGCGCTCGCGGGCGTTGACGACGAGGCCCTCGTCCTCGATGACGTCGAGCGTTGCATTCGCCGCCGCACACGAGACGACGTTGCCGCCGTAGGTCCCGCCGTGCGTGCCCGGCTTCCACCGTCCCATCAGCTCGCTCCGGGCCAGGATCCCCGACAGCGGCAGGCCGGAGGCGATCCCCTTGGCCATGACGAGGATGTCCGGCTCGACGTTCCAGTGGCGGACCGCGAACATCTCGCCTGTCCGCCCGAACCCCGTCTGGACCTCGTCCGCGATGAGCAGGATCCCGTGCTGTCGCGTGATCTCGCGAAGCCGCGGCAGGAAGCCCGGCGGCGGGACGATGTAGCCGCCTTCGCCGAGGACGGGCTCGACGATGATGGCGGCCACCCGGTCCGGATAGATGAACTGGTGGAAGGTCAGGTCGAGCTGCGACTCCCAGTCGCAGGTGCAGGCGCCGGGGTCGTGCGAGCCGCCCGCGGCGCGGAAGCAGTACGGGTACGCCGTGTGGTAGACGCTCCCGGGCAGCGGTTCGAAGGCGGCCCGGTAGACATCCTTCGCCGTGGTGAGAGCCATGGTCTGGGCGGTGCGGCCGTGATACCCGTAGCGAAAGGCCAGGATGGCCGGGCGTCCGGTTGCCACCCGGGCGAGCTTGACCGCCGCCTCGACGGCCTCCGCACCGGAGTTGGACAGGAACGCCTGGTAGGGGCCGCCCGGCAGCAGGCGGGGGAGGCGCTCGTACA
>JAOUEG010000272.1 GCA_029858845.1 Chloroflexota bacterium
CTGTCGTGGAGGTCGCGGGCCAGGCGGGCGCGTTCCTCCTCGTGTGCCGTGACCAGGCGATCGCTCGCCTGTCGGTACAGCGCGGCATATCGCGTCGCGGTGGTCGTGACGCGGTCCGCAAGCACGGCGACGATCAGCGAGATCAGGATCATCAGCGGCCATTCGGTGAGCTCGAGCACCTCGAGACCGGTCTCCCTGGCGGTCAGGGCAGCGAAGCCCGCGACGATGACCGTGAAGACGATGATCCGCACGATCGTCTGGCGCAGGCCGAAGACGAACGCGCCGATGGCGATGGTCACCCACAACGCGTTGAGGACCAATTCAGGGTCACCCCAGCCGAGCAGGACCAGCGCCAGCAGCGCGACGGTCGCCAGCGTGAGCAGGCGTCGCACGCGCGCCGGACTCAGCCAGGCAGACCATCCGCCGCGCGCGATCCCCCTCACCAGCGATTCCCGGCGCGTGGTCATGGACGGACCCCTCGATTGGTCAACATTGAGTATGGCACCGGCCGTCCGCCGTCGACAAGATGAATGTGGCGCCTCAGTCCGCAGGAGTCGCGGTGCCGGCGGGGTACGGATCAGGCCAGGGACCGCGACGATCGCCCGGGGGGACGACGGCGGCTGCGGGATGGTGGTCCTGGGATCACCGTCCGGTGGGAGCATCCGATAGGGGAAGGGTCGGGGATCGCCGTCCCATCGGGACACCACCCGGTCCACGGGAGGGGGTCGAGCGTGTTCGGTCCGATCGTCCGCTGGAGCCTGCGGTTCCGATCCCTGCTGCTCGGCAGCGCGGCCGCGCTGCTGGTCCTGGGTGCCCTCCAGATCCCCAGTGTCCCGGTCGATGCGCTGCCCGAGTTCACGCCGCCATACGTCGAGGTCCAGACGGAGGCCCTGGGCCTGTCGGCCGAGGAGGTTGAGCAGCTCATCACCGTGCCGCTCGAGGCCGACCTTCTCCACGGGGTCGCTTGGCTCGAAGAGATCCGGTCCGAATCGATCGCCGGGCTGTCGTCGATCATCCTCACGTTCGAACCCGGGACCGATGTCATCCGGGCCCGCCAGATGGTGGCCGAGAGGCTCACCCAGGCGCATGCCCTGCCGAACGTGTCGAAGCCCCCGATCATGCTTCAGCCGCTCTCGTCGACGAGCCGCGTGATGATGGTCGGGCTGTCGTCCGACGACGTTTCGCTGATCGACATGTCGGTCCTTGCGCGCTGGGTCGTCCGGCCGCGCCTCCTCGGCGTGGAAGGCGTGGCCAATGTCGCGATCTGGGGGCAGCGAGACCGGCAACTCCAGGTCCTGGTGGATCCCGAGCGGCTTCGGCAGGAGCGTGTGCGCCTCCAGCAGGTGATCGAGTCCGTCGGCAACGCCCTGTGGGCATCCCCACTCACGTTCATCGAAGCGGCGACCCCGGGTACCGGTGGATTCATCGACACGCCGAACCAGCGGATCGGCATCCAGCATGTCCAGCCGATCCGAGGGCCAGAGGACATGGTCGCGATCCCGATCGAGGAGAAGCCGGGTGTCGTCATCGGCGATGTCGCCACGGTCGTGGTGGACCATCAGCCGCTCATCGGCGACGCGGTCGTCGAAGATGGCGACGGCCTGATCCTTGTGATCGAGAAGTTCCCCGATGCGAACACGCTGGAAGTGACGACCCGGATCGAGGCAGCGCTCGCCGCGCTGCAGCCCGGTCTCAGTGGGATCAGTGTCGACCCGACCGTCTTCCGGCCGGCCGGCTTCATCGAGTCGGCCGCCGGGAACGTCGTCCTTGCCCTGGTACTCGGATTCGTCCTGCTCGCGCTCGTGGTCGGGCTCCTGCTTGACTGGCGCGGCGCGGTCCTGGCCCTGGTCACGGTCCCGCTGTCGCTGGCCGCGGCGCTGTTCGTCCTTGTGCTGCTAGGGGCGACGGTCAACGCCATGGTCGTTGCCGGCCTGATCCTGGCTATCGGCGTCATCGTCGACGATGTCGTGGTCGGGACGGAGAGCGTCGTCCGCCGATTCCGGATGCTGCGCGACGCCGACGTCGACCGATCGGTCGGGGAGGTCATCGCCCAGGCCATCGTCGAGGGTCGCAGTGCGCTCGTGTACGCGACCGTCCTCATCGTCATCGTTGCGCTGCCGGTCGCCTTCGTCACCGGTGCGGCTGCAGCGTTCCTGCCCGAGATCGCGATCGCGTACGTGCTGGCGGTCCTGGCCTCCCTGGTCGTGGCGCTGACCGTGGCCCCGGCCCTCACCTCGTTGCTCGTCTGGCGCCGGCCGGGCGAGCCTCGCGAGACCGCCCTTGGGCGACGCCTCGCCAGCGGCTACGCATCGGTCGTCGCGTCGCTGGTGCGGCGCTCGCGGATCGTGGTCGCGGGCGCGGCGGCGGTCGCCGTCGCCGTGGCGGTGGTCGCCGTCGCCGCGTTCCCCGGCGTGGGTCGATCAATCGCCCCGGCCTTCCAGGAGCGGGACCTCCTCATCGAATGGCAGGGATCGCCGGCGACGGCGCGGACCGAGATGAACCGGATCCTCGCTCGAGCCGGGGCCGAACTCCGGACCGTGCCCGGGATCCGCAACGTCGGTGGCCACGTCGGTCGCGCGATCACCTCGGATCAGGTGGTCAGCCCCGACGCCGCCGAGCTCTGGGTGAGCATCGCCGACGACGCTGACTACGCGTCCACGCTGGCCGCCATCGAGGAGGTCGTGGCCGGGTACCCGGGTCTGGGTCGTGCGGTCACCACATACTCGGGGGAGCGGATCTCAGAGGTCCTCGGCGAGACCCGCCAGGACGTGATCGTGCGCCTCTACGGCCAGGATCAGGCCGTGCTGCGCGAGAAGGCCGCCGAGGTCCGCGACGCCATGAGCGGGGTCGATGGCATCGCGTCGCCGACCGTCCTGGCCGTGGCCGACCAACCGACGCTCAACATCCGGGTCGACCCGGTGCTGGCCGCTGGCGAGGGCCTCAAGCCAGGCGACATCCGGCGAGCGGCGACCAGCCTGCTCTCCGGCATCGGTGCCGGGTTCCTGTTCGAGGATCAGAAGGTCTTCGAGGTCGTCGTCTGGGGAACGCCGGCTCTCCGAGAGAGTCTGAGCAGTGTCGGCGACCTGCTGATCGACGCGCCTGACGGCACGCAGGTCCGCCTCGCAGACGTCGCCGACGTGTCGATCGCTCCGAGTCCGACCGTCATCCAGCGCGAGGGCGTGATGCGGGTGGTCGACGTCGGCGCGACGATCGACGGTCGCGATCAGGGGGCCGTGCTCGCCGATGTCGATGCCGCCCTGGCCGGGATCGCCTTCCCGCTCGAGTACCACGCCGAGGTTCGCGGCGTGGCTGCGGACCGCCAGGCCGACCAGCTGCGCCTGGTGATCGCGGTCCTGGCGGCAGTGCTCGGGGCGTTCCTGGTGCTCCAGGCGTCGTTCGGCAGCTGGCGTCTGGCAGCCATGACCCTGATCACGATGCCTGCCACCCTGATCGGCGGCGTGCTGGCCGGCTTCGCCAT
>JAOUEG010000273.1 GCA_029858845.1 Chloroflexota bacterium
CTGGTACGACAACGAGTGGGGCTACAGCTGCCGGATCGCGGATCTGGTCGCCCACGTCGCCGCCCGGATGCCCGTCTCCGCCGCCTGAACGCCGGGGCCGCCGACGCCCCAAGGAGCCATCATGGAAAAGCTGACCATCCGCGACGCGGACGTCGCCGGCAAGCGCGTCTTCGTGCGTGTCGACTTCAACGTGCCCCTGGCCGACGGCAAGGTCACGGACGACTCGCGCATCCGCGCCGCCATCCCGACGATCAACTACCTCCTGCAGAACGGCGCCCGCCTGGTTCTGGCGAGTCACCTCGGCCGCCCGGACGGCAAGGTCTCCGATAGCCTTCGGCTCCGGCCGGTCGGCCTGCGCCTGACGGAGCTCCTTCGCCGCAATGTGCCGGTGACCGGCGACGCGCTCGGGGTCGGGACCGAGGACGCCATCAAACGACTCCGTCCCGGCGAGCTGATCCTGCTTGAGAACCTGCGGTTTCATGCGGAGGAGGAGCGGAACGATCCGGAGTTCGCGGCCAAGCTCGCGAGCTACGCGGATGTCTACGTCAACGACGCGTTCGGGACCGCGCATCGCGCTCATGCCTCCACCGTGGGGGTCGCCAAGCTGTTGCCCGCCTACGCCGGTCTGCTCATGGAGCGGGAACTCGAGGCGCTGTCCAGCCTGCTCGAATCGCCGTCCAAGCCGTTCGCGGCGATCCTGGGAGGGGCCAAGGTCAGCGACAAGATCGATGTCATCGACAACCTGCTCACCAAGGTGGACATGCTGATCCTCGGCGGCGGGATGGCCAACACCTTCCTGCTCGCGCAAGGCAAGGCCGTCGGCAAGAGCCTGGCCGAGCCGGATCGGGTTGACGACGCTCGTCGCATCCTCGAGACCGCTGAGCGCAAGGGCGTTCGGGTCATCCTCCCGGTCGACGTCATCGTCGCCAAGGAGGTCACGCGCGGTACCGAGTACAAGACCCTTCCCGCCGAGAAGATCCCGGCCAGCTGGCACATCGTCGACCTCGGCAAGGCCAGCCAGGAGCAGATCCTCGAGGCCCTTGCCGACGCCAGGACGGTCTTCTGGAATGGACCGCTCGGCGTCTTCGAGATCCCGTCCTTCGCCCACGGGACCAATGCCGTCGCCCGGATGCTGGCCGAGGCGGCCGAGAAGGGCGCGACGGTCGTGATCGGCGGCGGCGACTCGGTGGCCGCGATCATCCAGCAGGGCCTGGCGGACAAGATGACCCACATCTCCACCGGGGGTGGCGCATCGCTCGAATTCCTCGAGGGGCGCGAGTTGCCCGGCGTCAGCGTCCTTCCCGATCGCGCGCCGGCCCTGACGGAGACGCCCGCGTGACCACGATCGACTTCATCGACGCTCGCGAGATCCTCGACTCTCGTGGCAACCCCACGGTCGAGGTCGACGTCGTCCTTGCCGATGGCGCGGTGGGCCGGGCGGCCGTCCCGTCGGGCGCCTCTACCGGGGCCCACGAGGCCGTCGAGTTGCGTGACGGCGACAAGGGCCGGTTCGGCGGAAAGGGCGTGCTGATGGCGGTGGCCAACGTCACCGACCGCATCGCCCCGGAACTGCTCGGCATGGATGCTGCCGACCAGGCGGGTCTGGACGCCCTCCTCATCGACCTCGACGGGACCCCGAACAAGGCCGAACTGGGAGCGAACGCCATCCTCGGGGTCTCCCTCGCCTGCGCCCACGCGGCTGCCGCGTCGTACGACCTGCCGCTCTATCGCTATCTCGGCGGGGTCGGCGCGCGGACGCTCCCCGTGCCGATGTTCAACATCCTCAATGGCGGCAAGCACGCCCAGGACTCCACGGACTTCCAGGAGTTCATGGTCATGCCGGTCGGCATGGCGACATTCTCGGACGCCCTGCGTGCCGGAGCCGAGATCTTCGGCGCTCTTCGAGGCATCCTCCACGCCACCGGGCACGCCACGGGACAGGGCGACGAGGGCGGTTTCGCGCCATCGCTGCCGTCGAATGAGGCAGCGGTCGAAGTGATCCTCCGCGCCATCGAGAAGGCGGGCTACCGGCCGGGCGAGGACGTCGCCATCGCGCTCGACCCGGCGACCACCGAACTGGTCGAGGAGGGGTCCGGCGAGGACGGCGACCCGACGCGCTACGTGCTGGCGCGTGAGGGCCGCACCCTCGAGTCGGACGAGCTCGTCGATCTGTGGGCCGACTGGGCCGCGCGGTACCCGATCGTCTCGATCGAGGACGGCCTGGCCGAGGACGACTGGTCGGGCTGGCAACGACTGACCGCCCGCCTGGGCGATCGACTGCAGCTTGTCGGCGACGATCTGCTCGTCACGAACACGTCCCGGATCGCTCGTGCGATCGACGAATCCGCGGCGAATTCGGTGCTCATCAAGCTCAACCAGATCGGGACGCTGACCGAGACTGTCGAGGCGATCGAGCTCGCGCGCAGCGCCGGCTGGTCCGCGGTCGTGTCGCATCGATCGGGCGAGACGGAGGACACGACCATCGCCGACCTCGTAGTCGCCATGGGCACAGGCCAGATCAAGACCGGCGCGCCGTCGCGCTCCGAGCGGGTCGCCAAGTACAACCGGCTGCTGCGGATCGAGGGCGAACTCGGCGACGGCGCCCGTTATCCGGGTCGCTCGGCGCTGTCGGGCTCATGAGCGTCCTCGCCGGACGACTCGTCGATCGGGGGGCGATCACCGCGGCCTACGTCGGGATCGGGATGGCGGTCACCATCGCGGTCAGCTTCCTCCTGATCATCCCGATCGAGCCCGTCGTCTGGCTCCTCGCCCTCCCGTCCGGACTGATGATCGGGTACTACGCCAACCAGCGATCGGACCGACGTGCCGGCCCCTGGTCGCGGATCATCGCCAACGGCATCTTCGCGGCGGCGGTGACCGGCCTGACGATGGCGGCCCTGCTGCTCGCGGTGAAGGCCCTCTTCTTCTACGCCGACAACGGCTATCGCGATCAGAGTGCCGGGGGGTCCATCACGTGCGATCCTGGCGCCGATTGCGTCTACCAGCGCTATCTCCTGGTGGATGACGGCGCGCGCATCCCGGACCTGGAGGCGGCCGGAGTCACGGACGTCGGCTCGTTCACCGCGTTCTACTGGTCGTCGCAGCTGTCCACCGCGGGGCTCATCATCGTGGTGACGCTGTTGGGCGGCCTCGGTGGGGCGGCCATCTACGGCATCACTCGTCCGAAACCGTTGAGGCAGGGCCGATCGTCCGATGGGACCGTCGCCTCCGCCTGACGGAGGCAACCGACCGGGCCAAGCGGGGCGGCGCGCGGCCCGGAGATGACGACTCCCCGGGCAGAGCCCGCGGCGGATCGTACGTCGGCCAGGCGTCCGGGCCGGCTGGACTAGCTCTTGGGCGCGGCCTTCTTCTTGGGCGCGGCCTTGGCCGTTGCGGCGGGCTTGGCCTTGGCGGTCGTCGACTTTGCCGTGGCGGGCTCAGCCTTGGCGGTCGTCTTCTTGGCGGTCGTCGACT
>JAOUEG010000274.1 GCA_029858845.1 Chloroflexota bacterium
TCCGATCGGACATGACTCAAGTATCGACCCGGGGTGCTAGTGGCGCCAGGAAGTGGCGCCACTAGCGTCCGGCGGGAGTGCGATAGTCCCTCCATGCCATTCGTCGTTTCCGCCAGGGTGATGCAGACGCCGGCCGCGGATCGGCTTCAGGTGATCGGTGACGCGGTAATCGCGGTCGATGACGGAGGCCTGATCACGGCGGTCGAACCATCGGGGACCGCGGCCGGGCGGAGCCTGCTCGACTCGGGCGCCGCGCAGCTGAGGACGCCCCCGGACACGGTCCTGATCCCCGGACTGGTCGATCTCCACGTCCACGCGCCGCAGTGGCCGCAGCTCGGGACCGGGCTCGACCTTCCGCTCGAGCGGTGGCTGTTCGAGGTCACATTCCCGCTCGAAGCCAGGTATGCGGACCTGACGTTCGCTCGCCCCGTATGGAGCGATCTGGTCGACGGGTTGCTGCGGCACGGCACCACCACGGCGGCGTACTTCGCCACGGTCGATGTCGCGGCCACTTCCGCGCTCGCCCGCGCCGCCGTCCAGGCCGGGCAACGGGCGTTCGTGGGCCGGGTGGCGATGGATCACCCCGAGGGCACGCCCGAGTGGTATCGCGATGCATCGGCTCCCGCCGGGGTGGACCGCAGCGCACGGTCGATCGCCGAGATCCTCGCCATCGACGCGGGTCGGGGCCTCGTCCAGCCGATCATCACGCCCCGCTTCACCCCCGCTTGCACGGACGACCTGCTTCGAGGGCTCGGCGAGCTCGCGGTATCGACCGGCGTCCGTGTCCAGACCCACTGCTCGGAATCGGACTGGGCGCACGTGTATGCCCTCCACCGATTCGGAACGACCGACACGAACGCGCTGGACGGCTTCGGCCTGCTGCGACCAGGGACCGTGCTCGCGCACGCGAATCACGTGACGGATGACGATGCCGACCTGATCCGTGAGCGGGGAGCCGGCATCGCCCATTGTCCGTTGAGCAATGCCTACTTCGCCGACGCCGTCCTCCCGGTCCGTCGCCTTCGGGGCCGTGGCGTGGAGATGGGCCTCGGGACGGATGTCGCCGGCGGGGCGTCACCCAGCCTGCTGCACCAGGCTCACGATGCGGTGACGGTTTCCCGCCTCCTCGATGACGGCACCGATGCCCATCTGCCACCGGAGGGCCGCGGGGTGGGCGGATCGGCTATCGATACGACCCATGCGTTCTGGCTGGCCACGGTGGGGGGCGGCTCGGTGCTGCGCGCACCGGTCGGACTGCTCGCCCCGGGTTACCGGTTCGACGCCGTGCTCATCGATGCCGCGTCACGGCGAGGATCGATGCGGGTATTCCCGGGAATCGACTCCCCCGAGCGGACCTTCGAGAAGATCGTCCGGCTGGCGGGTCCCGTCGACATCGTCGGGGTCTGGGTGGACGGGAGGCGGGTCGTCGGCGGCGAGCCCGACTAGGCGCGGGCGGTCATTCAGCACCGGGCGAGCGCCGAGCTCAGCACCGGGCGAGCGCCGAGCTCAGCATCGGGCGAGCGCCGAGCGTGGATCAGCGGCCGGATCGAAGCTCCCCGACCAGTTCACGAGCACGCTGCTCGGGACCGGGGACGTACGTCAGGCCCAGCGCGGAAGCCGACCGCCGGGCGACGTCCCCGAACAGGTCCATGGTCACGGCCAGGGCATCCCAGACCTCGCCCTCGTCGTACCGGGCGAACGCCCGAGGCAGCTCCGTGACAGTGGCGGGATCGGCCCACTCCTCGAGGAATCGACCGCGGAACCAGGGATCACGTCCCTCGGCCGACGCCTGCCACTCCAGTACTTGGCGGAGCCGCTCCTTGAGTCGACCGTCACAGCCGCTCTTGGCCCACCACAACTCCCCGCGGCGCAGGTGCTTGGCCGTCCAGACGGCGTGATACCAGAAGTCCGCGACGGCCTCATCGAACGCATGGGCGTTGGGGGCCGCGTTCTCCGCGGCCGGGCGCAGGTCATCGAGCAATCGGACGACGTATCCGTCCTTGTCGGCCAGCACGCGAACACCTCGGCCGAGCACGTTGGCGGCGGCGGACGGGTCACGCTGCAGGTTGGCCTCGGCCTCGGCCACCGGCATGAACGCGAAATCCACGTCCGCACCGCCTGCGAACAGGACGCGCCGTTCGAATGCCCGCCCATCGGGGCTCGGTTCGACGAACGTGATCCAGGGATCTCCGATTCCCGCGATCCAGTCTGCATCGTCGATGAACCGATGGGCTCCAGCGGTCAGCACCAGGACGTCGAGATCGGCCCAGTCGTCAGCCGGATGGTCCCGTCGCGCGCGCGATCCGATGACGAGCGCCGCCCGGATCGCCTCCTCGACAAGCGCCCACGCTGCGATCGACGTCTCGAGCCGCGCATAGGCCGAGGAAGCGGCGGTCACGGCCCCGGCGCCCGAGATCATGTGGACCCGGCGACCGGCTCGCTCGGCGACGACTCCCCGGAGGGACCCATGAGGAGCCGCGGGGTGATCCGGACGAAGGTGAGCAGCAGCAGCGCCGGGAGCGAGAAGAAGACGAGCATCACGACAAGGCTGATGATCTCGACATGATCGCTCAGGAACGCGATCCCCGCGGCCATGACCTGAACGAGGTAGGCCGCGGCACACGCGATGGCGATCCGGGCTCCCCATGGCCAGCCAGCCGCGGAGCGCGACTGGACCATGCAGGCGACGAACCCGACGAGCAGGAGGATCGGGCCCAGGAGGACGAGGGCTGCCACGTCCGGGAACCCGAAGTAGACGACGGCCCCGACCGTCAGGTCGATCATCTCGGCCATCGCCAGCAACACGAGGCCCACCGCCATCACCGCAAGCCGACGCACTGGCCTCCTCCGGGCTCCGTCCGGTGCGCTTGGTATCGCCTACTGCGGCTCGCTCGCTCGCCCCTGCATCAGGGCACGCACGAGCACCAGCAGCCCGGCGGCGATGACGGCGACTCCCCAGTAGTCGAGGAGATCGACGGCCTGGCCGCCGATCAGCAGCGCTCCGCCGACGATGGCGAGGATCCCGCCCGGGATGACCGGCCACCAGTGGCCCTCTGCCACCCGCATGATCGCGCCGATCACCCAGATGCTCAGGAAGCCGAGCCCGAGGCCGAGGACCACGACGCCGCCCGTTTCCTCGTCCGTCAGCGTGAGGCTGGCCGAGGCCAGGATCCCGCCGCCGAGCCCGGTCATGATCCCGCCGGGGATGAGGTAGCCGTACTGGCGGGTGTAGATGAACGCCCCCAGGAAAGCGAGGCCGATCGTGAGGACGATCAGGCCGCCGATCCCGGGCCCCGTATCCACGCGCTGGAGGGCAAGCCCACCGATCCCGACGACGATCAGGACGATGGCGAGGATGACGAGGTCGCGCGGCCCGGTCCTCGTCCCTTGGGTCATGTCGGACATGTTGGGGCCTCCCTTCCCGAGCGTCGCACGACGCGACCTTGAGCGGCTGGCGGCGGCGAC
>JAOUEG010000275.1 GCA_029858845.1 Chloroflexota bacterium
CGATGTCCTCCTCCTCGCGCTGGCGGAGGCGGCGGCACGCGCCGATCCACCGGTCTCCGGATATCGCGTGGGGGCGGTCGGGCGGGAGGTGCCCAGCGGCGACGCCCTCCTCGCCGGCAACATCGAGTTCCCGGGGACCGATCTAGGGCGCACCCTGCATGCCGAGGGTGTCGTCGCCGTCCGGGCGTTCGCCCGTGGAGCGTCGCTGGCGACCCTGGCGCTCACGCAGGCACGGCCATGCGCTCACTGTCGCCAGATGCTCTCGGAATTCAGCTGGGCCGCGGACCTCCGCATCGTCGATCCGATCGGCCACGACGTGCGCCTGGACGACCTCTACCCGTGGCCGTTCCTGCCGGCCAGCCTGGGCGAATCGGGCGCCGCACCCGGTTCCGTAGCCTGGCCGGACCTGAAGATCGCCGACCCGACCGTCCCGGACGACGTGGCCGCGCTGCTGACGGCGACCGGCGCGCGGGCGCACGCCCCGTACAGTCGCTGTCCGGCCGCCGTCGTGCTTCAGCTTCATGATGGCCGGCTCGTCGCGGGTGGCACGATCGAGAGCGTCGCCTTCAATCCGACGATCGGGCCCCTTGCTGCGGCGATCGCCGTACTCCGGGGCGGCGGCGATGGCTATGCTGGGATCGCATCCGCGTATCTTGCCGCGCGCGACGACGGACCCGTGGATGACGCGGCAGCCGCACGCCCGCTCCTGGCGGCGATCGCGCCGGACGTCATGCTGCGCGTCGTGCCCTGGTCGCGATGACCGTTCAGTCCCACCCCACGGAGGCCGCCAGATGAGCCAGATCCACCTCCACGCCGACGCCGGGGCCTACGCTCCGGTCGTCCTGCTCCCCGGCGACCCGAACAGGGCTACCCGGATGGCCGCGCGCCTCGACGGGGGTCTGGAGACCACTTCCCTCGTCAACGCCAATCGAGGCCTCCTGGGCTACACCGGGACAATGGACGGCGTGGCGGTCTCGATCCAGACCACGATGATGGGCACGCCGACGACCTCGATCGTCGTCGAGGAGCTGCTCAATCTCGGTGTGACGACCTTCATCCGGGTCGGGACGACCGGAGGCTACCGGGGAACGGCGCTGGGCGATGTCATCGTGCCCCTGTCCGCGGCCGCTGCCGGCGGGATCGGACCGATCCTGGGGGACGGTGAGGCGACGGCCCCGACAGCCGACTTCGAGGTCGTGCAGGCCCTCGTGCAGGCCAGTCGCGACGCCGGCCTGACGACGCTTGTCGGCCCGGTCGTGACCTCGGACGTGTTCTACGACCCCCATCCGCTCGGCGCCGTTCGCTGGGGGGCGCGCGGCTATCTGTCCGCCGAGATGGAGTCGGCCGCCGTCTTCCTGCTCGCCATGCGCGAGCGGGGAAAGGGGCGCAACGTCCGGGCCGGCACCATCCTCACCGTCAGCGACGTGGTCGTGGACCCGGACCAGCTCGGCGAGGGCGGCCAGGCGACCGATGGCGCCCCGGCCGTCGAGGGCTGGGAGCGGCTGCCGGAGGAGGAGCTTCAATCGCGAATCGACCGCACGATCGGCGCCGCCCTCAATGCGGCGGTCGCGCTCGGCCGCCCCTGACCACACGGCCGTCCCGGGATGAGGCGCGGACGCGGCATCGTCGCGACACGGATCAGTCCACGAACGAGAGGCCGAGCTCGAAGTCCGCGATCAGGTCTTCGACATCCTCGCACCCGATGGATAGGCGGATGATGCCGCCGTCCTTTGGTCGCGGGTAGACCAGCGTATGGATGTCGCCGAGGCTGACCCCGATGTCACACAGTGCGAGGTGATCGGTGAACGCGGCCATGCCCTGCAGGCCGCCGCGCGGCTGGAACGTGACCATCGCTCCGGCTCGCTCTCCCAGAAGGCGCCGCGCCACGGCGCGATCCGGGTGGGAGTCCAAGCCTGGATAGTGGACCCATGCGACCTTGGGATGCGATTCCAGGAACGACGCGATGGCCGCTGCGTTGTCCGAACCGGCCCGCGACCGGAGCGGCAGGGTCCGGACGCCTCGCAGCACCAGGAAACTGGAGAACGGGCTCGCCGCCTGACCGAATGTGTCCGTCTGCTGCCGGATCGGATCGATGAGGGCCTTGGCGCCTGACACCACGCCGGACACCGCATCTCCGTGGCCGGAGAGGTACTTCGTCGCAGCGTGCACGACGAGGTCGGCGCCGTGCTCCAGGGGGCGCAGCAGGGCCGGACCGAGGAACGTGTTGTCCGCGATGACCAGCAGGCCGCGACGATGGCCCACCTCCGCGATCGCGGCCAGGTCGGCGATCCGCAGCCGCGGGTTGGTGGAGGTCTCCAGGAAGATCGCCCTGGTTGCCGGGATGATGGCCGTCTCGACCGCCGCGACGTCGGTCGTGTCGACCCGGCTGACGCCGATCCCTCGTCGCGGGAAGTCCTCGTCCAGCAGGACCTTGGTGATCGCGAACAACTCGTCACCCACGACCAGATGGTCGCCGGACCCGAGGTGGGCCAGCAGGGTGGATGCGACGGCAGCCATCCCGGACGCGGAGACGACAGCGTCTTCCGCCCCTTCCAGCGACGCGATCTTCTCCTCGAGCGCCCGGTTCGTGGGGTTGCCGGTCCTCGAGTAGAAGTAGGCGCCCGGTTCCCAGGCAAGGGCCCGGTCGACCGCGTCCTCCTTCTCACCGGCCGTGTCGAACGCGAAGGTGGCGGTCGCGTAGATCGGGGTCTTGTGCGCGTGCGTGGTCGGGTCCGGTCGCTCGCCCGCATGGATCGCCCGCGTGGCGAAGCCCCGACCTTCAGTCCGCTGCCGCATGGATCTCCCTCGACTGGCTGGTCTGCGAGGCACGCACGCCTTCGCACGTCCCGACTCGCGCCGTGCCAAGTCTATGGCGCCCACCGATGACGGGAAGCGGCGACCGGCAGACGCCGGCGAACACCGGCGAACGCCCGGAGACCGTACGCTTCCCAGGATCGGATGGAGGATGGTGTCGGATGGACGGATCGGATCCCTGGGTTGCCGTCGACGCGGATCGGGTCGCGCCCCTGCGCGAGGTGTGGATCCCGGTGGGTGTGCCCGGATACGCCGGTGAGGCGAAGGCCCGATGGCAGAGGACGTTGGACGAGCGGTTCACCCCCGAGGGCTGGCGCCTGTCGCACATCGTCCGCGGCGAGATCGTCTCCAAGGCGGCGGCGATCGTCGAGTACGAGGCGGCCTATCGCCACTACCTCCGCGAGCGCCCGGCGCTGGTGCGGTTCCTGACGACCGTCTGCGGGAATGTCTATGACGACAACATCATGAACGTCCACGATGGCGACTACGAGCAGCCCCACACCGCGATGAACCACTACCAGGACATCGCCGTTCGTCGCGTCATCGCCGAACTCGTGGACGACCCTGACTGGCCGGACGTCGTGGATACGCCGACGGGACCGGCCGACCTGGTCGATCTCGGCAGCGGCGAGGCCCACCGAGTGCCAC
>JAOUEG010000276.1 GCA_029858845.1 Chloroflexota bacterium
TCACGGACATCGCCCCAACGATAGCGCGCCGGCCGCCGGTCAGAGGGGGAGCAGCGTCTCCATGTCCGGGATGATCGCGTCCGCGCCGAAGACGTAGATGAGCCCCAGCGTGAGGCTGAAGAGCCCAGCGACCAGGCCGACGGCGACGTAGATCCGTTCCCTCGTCCGGCTCGCCACGAAGCCCACCGTGCTGATGATGACGATCGCGAGATTGGAGATCAGCAACCCTGCCACGAAGGCGAACAGCATCGGGATCCCCAGGCCGGCGCTCGCCGCTCCGCCCACGGCGGCGATCAGCAGGACCTGGGTCCCGGTCTCCGCCCCGACTCCGTGGATCATGCCCACGCCGAATGCCGTGCGATTGCCGTACGAACTCATCTCGAGCGGCTCCACGTGCTCGTGGCCGTGCAGTCGCGCCTGTAGGCGGCGCCAGCCATAGCGCGCCCCGTCGAAGACCAGCATCCAGCGGCTGCGGAGGTGGAACGACGCGCCGCCCACGGCGTAGCGGTACACGGAATAGAGGACCCACAGGCCCAGGCCGACCAGCGTCAGGCCCACCACGCGCCCCATGATCGGATCGAGCCAATCGGGCAGGAGCGCCCCGAACGACAGCGCCGCGATCCCGAGCGCGACGACGACGGCACCATGGCCGAGCGCATAGAGCGTGCCGAGGCGGATCGCCTCCCAGCGGGTCCCGCTCGCGCCGCCGTCATCGGCTTCCGTTGCGCGGATCGCGGGCGCGATCGTGGCGGCCCCGGGCCCGGCGTCGTGAGCCGCCAGCTCGATCGGTCCACCGTGGCCGTGGTGGTGGCCGGTGACGGTCTCGTGCTGCTCGGCATGGGCTGCCTCAGCCGCTCCGGCCGCCGCCGTGGTGCTCGTGATGTCCGTGATCGCGGCGATGTGGTCCCAGTCGATCCCGTGCCGGATACCGAGGACGAGACCGGTCACCAGCACGCCGATGCCGGCGGGGGTCGCGGCGATCTGGGCGATGGGTTCGAGCACGTCGTTGTTCTTCCCTTGGCGTTCCGAGCGAGGGCGGATGACCGCTGCCCCGAAGCCTATCGCAAATCGTTGCATCTACGGGAATCAGCGATCGGCGACCTATACTTCGTGCGATGTCACCCTCCGAATCTCGCGCCCCGCGCGGGCTGCCCGCGGCGTGGGAGGCGATTCCACGTCGGCTGCGTGCTCGGGGGCTGCGCTGGACGCCGCAGCGTCGAGTCCTGGTCGAGGTACTGTCGCGGACGGACGGTCACGTGACCGGGGCGGAGCTCGTGGATCGCTGCCGTGAGGTGGATCCCACCACGATCCCGTCGACGGTCTACAGGACGCTCGACGTTCTCGAGCAGCTCGGCGTCCTGTGTCATTCGCACGGGATCGACGGACGCGAAGAGTTCCACGTGCTGCCGGCGTCGGTGCACGGCCACCTCCATTGCCGCGAGTGCGGAGGCGAATGGGACCTCGCGCCGGACGACCCGGCCGTTCTGGCCGCGATCGAGGCCTTCAGGGCCAGGCGCGGGTTCGATGTCGACATCTCGCATCTCACGCTCATCGGGCGTTGCGTGGGATGTCGAGCCGCGGCGTCCGCCTGATCGACGAGTGGCTATCCTGCCGATCGTCCAGCTCGGCGATCCCATCCTGCGTACCCCGTCGATCCAGGTCCGCCATTTCGACCGGAAGCTGGGCCGGCTGCTGGATGATCTCACCGACACGATGCGCGACGCTCCAGGTGTGGGCCTCGCGGCGAACCAGGTCGGCCGACCGGATCGCGTCTGCGTGATCGAGATCGAGGGTCGCCACCTTGAGCTCGTGAACCCGGTCCTCGTCCGGACCCACGGTACGCAGACGGACCTGGAGGGCTGCCTGTCCGTGGCGGGCTTCTACGGGCCCACCGCGCGCGCCCTGGACGCCGTCGTCACGGCGCAGGATCGCCGCGGCCGTCCGATTCGCGTGTCCGGCCACGGGTTCCTGGCCCGGGCACTCCAACACGAGCTCGATCACCTCGAAGGGCTCCTTTACCTTGATCACCTCGAGTCGCTGGACGCGTTGCAGCGAGTCGGCCCGGACGGGGAGCTCGAGGATGTCTGAGCCCGGGTGGGCCGGGCGGCCCGCGCGGATCGGGCCGAACGGCTCTCCGCGTCCTGTGGTCGCAGGCTCGTCAATGGAGCCAGAACGGTCGATGGCCCCGAGTCCTCGACCGTTCCATCTCGGTCAAGCCCGGGAGGCCTGATGTCCGTCGTTGCGGTCGAAACGTTCTACGGGATCCTCGCTGTCGTCGCCATGGTCGCCATCGCGGGCGTGGTGCTTCTCAGGCTGGGAGCCCTCGTTTCAGGATCCGCTCGCGATCGTTGGGGCGGGCTCGTCCGTACGGTCGGCCCGAGCGCCTACGGGATGGCCTGGTTCGTCGCATTCCTGGCGACCGCTGGAAGCCTCTACTTCTCCGAGGTCGCGGGCTTCGAGCCGTGCCGGCTGTGCTGGTACCAGCGCATCGCGATGTACCCGCTCGTCGTGGTCCTCGCGGTCGCCGCGGCCCGGCGCGAGCGAGGCGGTGCGTTCCACGCGGCCGCGCTGGCCGCGGTCGGCGCCGCGGTCTCCGCCTACCACGTCCTCCTGGAATGGGTGCCATCGCTGGACACCGGAGCCTGCTCCGCGACCACGCCCTGCACACTGATCTGGTTCCGCGCGCTCGGGTTCATCAGCCTGCCCACGCTCGCCCTGACGGCGTTCGCGCTGGTGCTGACGCTGATGGCGATCCGCCTCGCCCAGGCCGACCACAAGGAGGATCCTGCCGACGACGTCGATGGTGCGGCCACCGATATGGACGTCGATCCCATCCGGAGGCCCGCATGACCCGCTCCCGAGAATCACGCCGCGAGGCGGCGAAGGCCCGCGAGAAGTCCTCGTCGTCGCGTTTCCTGTTGCCGGTCGTCGGCGCCGGCGTCGTGATCGTCGCCGCGATCGGCGCCATCCTGTTGACCGGCGGCTCGGGCACGGGCGGCGGCTCCACGCCGCTCCCGTCGTTCTCCTCCGGGGGTGCCGTCTCGAGCGCCGATCCGACCGTCACCGGCCAGTCGCTCCCGTTGTTCGACCAGTCGGTCGGCGATCCGGCCGTCGGGCAGGTGATCCCCACTGTCCAGGGATCGGATTTCAACGGCCAGAGCGTTTCGATCGACCTCGACGGCCGCCCCAAGGTCCTGCTGTTCCTGGCGCACTGGTGCAGTCATTGCCAGGCGGAGGTTCCGGCCGTCCAGGACTGGCTCGACGCCGGTCGCGGACCGACGGATGTGGATCTCATCTCCGTGGCGACGTCCAACGATCCGGGAGCCCCGAACTACCCGCCTGATGCCTGGCTGGAGCGCGAGGGCTGGACCGTTCCGGTCATCGTCGATTCCAACGGATCCGTCGCCCCGGCCTACGGCTTGTCCGCATTCCCGTTCTGGGTCTT
>JAOUEG010000277.1 GCA_029858845.1 Chloroflexota bacterium
ACCGACGTCGCCGCAAGTGCCTCGGTGGTCCCGATTGGAGGAGCCCTCGTCACGGCGGGGATCGTCTCGCTCGTGTCGGGCACGGCGGCCGTGGGCTCGAGGGTCGCCAGCGTGCGATGACCTGACGCAAGCACCGAGCGCTGACCTGCCCCCACCACGATGGTCGGGGGCAGGTCCATTCGGTTGGTGGCCCGCTCGGAGGGCGTCGGGCGCGCAGGAACAACACCGCGTCGCCTGCAGACAGGCTGATCTCGAGGCAACCCCACGCAAGAAATGACCCCCGACGGGCGTCCGCCGGGGGTCGCCATCCTCCGCCCGCGCCGTAAGCTCGAGGACGACCCGTCACACCCCCGGCTGGTTCGCACGCACGCCGGCACGGGATCTGCTCGAGAAGCTCGTCGCTCCAGAAGCGGTTCGTGCGGACCGTGCGTCCACTCGGTCGAGTGCCAGCCGATCCGGCCAACAGAGACGGGATTGGACAAGATGCCACTCGATATCGACGCGCTCCGAAGCAGCCGTCCGGATTGCCACGCCGACCAGGGAACCGACGAAGGCAGGTTCGATCCCCTGGAGATCCCCCAGGGGCAGCCTGTCCGGACCTGGGACCCAGAGGAAGAGCGGGCGCGGCATCCGCTGGAGTCCAGGTCGTCACCGGGACCAGGAGCAGGCCCTTGACGAACGGCAGCAGGGTCGCTGCCTCGACGACGTGCAATGTCCAGACGGGCGTCGCCTGTGGCTGCGTCAGCGCGGCTCCGCCGACGCCTCGAGGCGGAAGACCGGATGATCCGCCGGGTCGGGCAGCTTCCGAAGGTACATCCGGCAACCGCAGGTGATCGTCCGGGCGTACGCGGCGAGGATCCGGTCGTGCTCGGCCCCGGCCAGCTCGACGGCGCGGAACCGGTCGGTCCGGCCGCGGACGCGGATCTCGCACACGCCCGCAGCGCGGACATTACGGGCCCAGTGCGTCTCGCCCAGGGGCGAGACGAGGTAGCGCACACCTTCCCACTCGAACGGCGGGTCCATCGGCACCGCCAGCCGCCTGCCGGACGTGCGGCCTCGGACGAAGAGGACGGCGTCCGTCCCGAGGAACACTGAGATCGGGTTGAGCACACGTCGCAGGAGCGGGCCGTGGTGGACGAAGTGCCGCTGGTGCCCCGCGGCATCGTGGATGGTCTCCGTGGATTCGAGCGGGCGCATCAGGTCGATCGGCATGCCACGTCTCCGTTCCGCGCAATCGTCTCGCCCGAATCCGCACCTCGTCTAGGGCCGTCCCGCCCGAAGGGTGGTCGTCGGTGGCTTCGCCGACACGATCGGCCAGATGGGTCGCCCGTCACGGGCGGACGGCTCCCTGGCGGCGTCCCGGTGTCGGGTACTGGCCAGTACCATCTTGGGCTTGGCTGGACTGCCGGTCCGTCGCCCTGAAGAGTGTTGCGCACATCGGGTCGGCGGTCCTCGTCGCGTCGGCGAATGCGCCCGGTCACGCAGGGATAGGCAACCCGCTGGGGGCACGGCGAGCCGTCTGCACCCTGGCTGATCAAGGGCGGCGAGCCATCACGCCCTGACCCGACGGCGAGGCGGCCGGCAGATGTGGGTCGTGCTATTCCTGCGCGCCCGACGCCCTCCGGGCGCGCCAATGGCTCGCATGCGGAACGCCCTACCAGTCAAGGGGGCGCCGTCGCCGCGCGCCCGCCCGGGAGCCCGCCGCCTATCTACTGCTGCACGCCACCGGCAGGGACCGGCCAGACATTCATCGTCGAGAGGAAGGCTTCAAGCAGCCGTCGCGACCCGCCGTACGGCGCGACTGCCGGCGCGGACTCTCCCCGCCACACGCTGACGATGATCATGCGGTCGTCATCGTCGGCGCGGACGAAGAACGCCTGGACCTCATTGTCGAACGGGACCAGGAGGGCTGTCGCGTGGCAGTCCCGCTTCTCGTTGCACATCGGGACGGCCCGATCGGCGATCCCCGCGCATGACGTGATGTCCGTCGTCGGGCAATACTCCTCGACCCACGTCTCGAGCACATCCCAACCTTCGCCCGCGAGGGGATCGATCGGGATCGACCACGCGCTCACGCGGACGCCCTCTCCCGGGGGTACGAATGCGTCTGCCGCCGCACTGAGTACCGGGTCCTTCGCATCGGACTCGAAGGTCCAGGCACGAGTCGCAGGAACCGCTGTCCACTCCGGCGGGAGGGCGATGGAGAACCCGTACTGGCCCGACGTGTAGTCCGTCCACGTCGAGGTGTCGAGGAGGTCCGGTGTGGGCGAAGGCTCCCTGCTGGGCTCGGGCGTCGGCGTCGGGCCCGGGGTCGCCGTCGGCGACAGCCCTCCGACGCCGGGCCCGAACGCGGGGGACAGGTAGTTGAACCCCACGATTCCGACGACCGCGATGATCGCGATCGCCGCGACGAGGCGCAGCGGCGCTGACATGGTCCGATTCCTCCACGGGATCCGAAGAGCCCGTTCCTGCGGGGTCGTCTTGATGGCCAGGAGGACGGCGTCGACCGTCGGCCGGGGGGTGCGGTCGGAACCGCGCGCCAGCCAGTCGTCGACTGCCTGTTCGAAGGCTCGGTCATCGTTCATGCGGATCGCCCATCCTGGATCCTGGCCTGCGCCCGGCTCGCCTCGAAGGCGGTTCGCAGCGCGCGGGTGGCGTAGTGGAGTCGCGAGCGAGCAGTCCCGTCCGGGATGCCGAGCGTCTCGGCCACCGTCACGAGGGGCAGGCCCACGTGGTGGTGCAGCATGAAGACGGCCCGCTGGTCGAGCGGGAGGCAGCGGAACGCCTGCTCCAGCTCGTCGCGGTCGGAGATCGAAGCGATGTCGTCCACGTCATCAGGCCAGTCGACCGGGATGACGCGAACGGTGGCCGCCCACCGCCGGTTGCGCGGCGCATCCGCATAGCAGGCGTTGACGAGGATCCGGTAGGCCCATGCCTCGAAGCGGTCGGGCTCCCGCAGGTGGGGCAGCTTCCGCCACATGGTCACGAGGGTGTTCTGCAGGACGTCCTCCGAGAGTTCGGGATCGCGCAGGATCCGCCGGGCGACACCGAACAGGTGATCGCTGACCTGGTGCACCAGATCGGCGAATGCCTCCTGATCGCCCGAGCGAGCCCGCTCGACGAGGTCTCGGTCCATGGGTCCCCGGGTTGGCGCCGCGACTGTCGCCGCGGTCTACTCATACTGAGGGCGGGACACGATCGATTCGTTCAGCGACCGCGTGCCGTGTGATGGCCGTCCGGGACCGGGCGCCTCGATCGCACTGCATCTCCCCCTGTTGTTCGTGCGTGTCCGACGCGCCAAGGACCCGTGGCGCGGTGGTGCGAAGGAACGGCCTCGAAGCCGGCCCGGTCCGCTACCGCGGCTGGCGAACCATTCCCGTCAGTGTGTACCCGTAGCAGTCAGCCTGGCCAAGGACCTCGAAGCCGCGCTTCCGATAGAACGCG
>JAOUEG010000278.1 GCA_029858845.1 Chloroflexota bacterium
CGAAGCCGGCCTCGTCAGGATCGACCAGCCACGAAGCGTCGATGCCCGGGATGGTGAGTGGGACCTTGCCGACCTTGACGGCGTGCACGAGCCGGACCTCGCCCAGCTCGCCGCGGTCGATCCGTTCCTTGACGGCGCGCGGGCCGAGCTGCCCTCGTGGGTTGAACGGCACCATCAGGTGGACACCCGCAGCGCGAGCGACCTCGACGATCTCGCGCCCGTCCTCGGCGGTCAGGGCGATCGGCTTGTCGCATAGCAGATGGATGCCCCTCTGGGCGAGCTGCCGGACCGCGCCCAGGTGCTGGCGCGGGCGGTTCGCGAGATAGGCCGCATCGATGTCCTCGTCCGGTTCGGAGAGGAACCCGACCCCGAGCACCGTGGCCATGGCCTCGGCGGCGGCGGCGTTCGGACCGGCATCCGCGATCCAGGCCAGGTCCACGTCCGGATGGGCCGCCAGCATCGGTGCGAAGCGCAGGACGTGGGGATGGTCATAGCCGACGATGCCGACGCGCAGCAGGGTGGTCACGGTCGTACCGCCTCGGGACGTCCGGAGGCGGCCGATCGTTCGGCCGCATCCACCATGTCCACCGCCATGAGCGCGTCCTCGAGGGAGACCGCAAACGGCGCTCCGGTCTCGACCGCGAGGGCGAAGTGCTCGATCTGCCGACGGAACGTGCCGGCCAGCGCCGACAGGAGCGGCGACAGGCGCGGAAGCTCCAGCGCATCCGTGACCACGATCGCCGGGTGGGAGTCACGGTCGTACGATTCGAGCTTCCCGGTCGTGCCGACGACCTCGGTCGTGGCGTAGAACGGGCCCCAGGCCGGCGGATGGATCCAGGACACGCTGAGCAGGGCGTGCCGTGAGCTACCGAAGTCGAACGTCACGATCGCCGCATCCGGAGCGCCACCCGCCCGCGATTCCGGACGGGCGCGGAGCACCTTCGTGAACGCGGTCCGCGGCGTGTCGCCCAGGAACCAGTGGAAGAGCTCGGCGACGTGGACGCCGACGTCCCACAGGACGCCGCCACTCTGCTCGTCCCGCCACTGCCATGCGCCGGCGGGTGCCCCATTGGACGCGTGCTCGGACCGGGAGACGAACACCGGCTCGCCGATGCGGCCGGCGCGGATCTGCTCGAATAGGGACGTCCAGCGGTCGTCGAACCTGCGGGTGTGGCCGATCATCAGTCGCCGGCCGGTCCGCTCGGCGGCGGCCTGCATCCGCCGCGCATCAACGGTCGTCCGGGCCATCGGCTTCTCGCACAGGACGTCCTTGCCCGACTCGAGTGCTGCGATTGCAAGGTCGGCGTGGGTATGGGTGGGCGTGAGCACGAACACGGCGTCGACGTCCGGCCGGTCCAGCAGCTCGACGGGCGTGCCGACCGCGCGAACGTCCGGGAGGCGCCGCGCGGCCGCCTCGGCACGTTCGGGGTCGATGTCGTGGACGACCGTGACCCGCAGCGCGTCCGTCTGCTCGAACGCGGGGACGTAGCCCTTCTCGAAGATGTTGCCGGCGCCGATGACGCCGATCCGGAGGGTCATGATCCAGGCCTTCTGCTCGGATGTCCGTGCGACGAGTCTAGTCCACGCGCCGCGCCGAAGCCCACATCGATCGGCGACCGCGGCGGAGTCAGCGTGAGAGCACGCGCCGGAACTGCCACGACCCGAGGGCGACGAGTCCAGCAGCGAACAACCCGAGGATCGCCAGCTCGGGCAGCACGTCGGCGACGCCGCCCTCGCGCAGCCCGATCTCGCGGAGTCCCTGGATGGCCCACGCGTGGGGGGTCAGGTAGGCGAGCGTGTGTGCCGGCTCGGGGAAGATCTCGAGCGGCACCATCGCCCCGCCAAGGGCACCCAGCAGCATCCCGGCCATCACGCCGAGCGAGCCGGCCTGGTCCGCATCGGTCGCGAACACGCCGACGACCATCGCCGCGCCCGTCCCGACCAGCGCGAAGGCGACCACGATGACCCCGGCCGCCAGCGGGTCGCCCCAGGGGACGCCGAAGGCCAGGGCCGACAGGAACACGATGAACAGGCCCTGGATCATGGCCACCCCGAAACGGCCCAGCACCTCGCCCGTCACGATCGTCGTGATGCCGATCGGAGCGGCCAGCATCCGTCGCGAGACGCCGAGCTGGCGGCTCAGGACGACCTGGGTCGCGGCGGTCATCGAGGTCAGGAACATGAACAGGATGAGCTGGCTCTGGGCCCCTGGGGCGAAGGCTGTCGTGCCTTCCGGGAAGATGCCTTCGCCGACCCGGACCACGGCGACCTCGATCCCAGCCGTCTGGGCCTGCGCGGCGCTCGCCATCCCAAGGGCCTCGTCGAATGAGGTGCCCGTCTCAGCCTGGGCGAGCCGGGCGGCCCGGACGCGAGCGGCCTGGTCGGCGACCGCCGCGTCGACGGCTCGTCGGAGTGCCGACAGGGCGGTCGAAGGCAGGCCGATGACCGTCACTTCCGCCTGGTCACCATCGCGCAGTGCCGCGGCGTATCCGGCGGGCACGATGAGCCCGAGCTCCAGTGATCCTTCCTCCACCGCGGCTCGCAGTCGTGACTCGTCCGACACGGTCCGGATCTCGAGTGCCACGTCACCGTCGCGGATCGCCTGGACGAGCTGGCCGACGAGCGGGTCGTCCTCGGCCACGGCGACGCCAAGCCTCGGTGCCGTCCGACCGCCGAACACCGTGCCGAGCACCACGATGAGGACGATCGGCAGGACGAAGACGAAGAACAGGCCCATCCGGTCGCGGAACAGACGCCGCAGGTTCACGCCGGCGATCGCGAGCGCCCTCACGGTGTCACCACCCGGCGCGCGCGCGCCAGCCCGATCGCACCGGTGACGAGCCCCACCACCGTGAGCACGAGCACGGATCCAGCGACCGTCTGGATGCCGCCGCCGCTGGACAGGTCGTTGATCCCGCGGATGAACCAGGCGTGCGGCGTGATCACCCCCAGCGAGGCGAGGCCCTCCGGCGCCTGGGACAGCGGGAAGAACGACCCACCCAGCACCGCCAGGGTCAGCGCCACGATGGCCACGGCACCTCCTGCCTGTTCCTCGGTCCGGGCGAACCCGACCACGAGCGTGGCGATGCCCGTGGCGGCGATCGACGCGGCCAGAACGAGCGCGGCGACCGCAAGGGGATCGCCCCAGCTGGCGCCGAGCATGAGTGTCGTGGCGATCACCACGACACTCATCGAGATGGCGGCGAGAGCCAGGCTCACGAGGACCTTGCCGAGCAGGATGGTCGTCGGCGTGATCGGCGACGCGAGCATCCGCGCCAGAGTCCCGTTCCTCCGCTCGGCGAGCAGTCCCACCACACCGAACTGGGCCGCGAAGAAGACGAACATGATGGCCATCGACGCGCCGTAGTAGGTCGTCGATGTGGCTTGCCGGTCGGCGGTTTCGTCGGCAGTGACGACGATCGGCGCGG
>JAOUEG010000279.1 GCA_029858845.1 Chloroflexota bacterium
GATCCGCGATCCGGCAGCTGTAGCCCCACTCGTTGTCGTACCAGGCGATGACCTTGACCATGTTCCCGCCGAGAACCATGGTCGACGCCCCGTCGATGATCGACGAACGCGTGTCGCCCTTGAAATCCATGGACACGAGCGGCTCGTCGCACACGCCCAGGATCCCCTGCATCGGGCCTGCCGCCGCAACGCGGAAGGCCTCGTTGAGCTCGTCCGTGCTCGTCTCGCGGCTGACGGTCGCGGTGAAGTCCACCACGCTCACCGTCGGCGTCGGGACGCGCAGCGAGAAGCCGTCGAATCGGCCCTTGAGATCCGGGATGACGAGGGCCAACGCCTTGGCCGCGCCGGTCGTCGTCGGAATGATGTTCTGGCCCGCGCTGCGGGCGCGGCGGGGATCCTTGTGTGCGACGTCGAGGATGCGCTGATCGTTGGTGTAGCTGTGGATCGTGTTCATCAACCCCTTCTCGATGGTCACCAGGTCGTGGACCACCTTGGCTGCCGGGGCAAGACAGTTCGTGGTGCAGCTCGCGTTGCTGATGATGTGATGGCTCTCCGGGTCGTATCGATCGTCATTGACCCCGAGGACGATCGTGATGTCCTCACCCCTGGCCGGAGCGCTGATGATCACCTTCCGCGCTCCCGCGTCGAGGTGAGCGCGCGCCTTCTCGGCATTGGTGAAGATGCCGGTCGACTCGAGGACGATGTCCACGCCGAGATCGCGCCATGGCAGGTTCGCCGGATCCTTCTCCGCCAGGATCTGGATCTCCCGCCCGTCGATGATGATCGAGCGGTCGCCGGCCCTGACGTCGCCCGGGTACTGCCCGTACGTCGAGTCGTGCTTGAACAGCAGGGCGTTCATCTCCGCATCGACCAGATCGTTCACGGCAACGATCTCGAGGTCCGGCGCTCGCTCGATCATGGCCTTCAGGGACTGACGGCCGATCCGGCCGAACCCGTTGATGCCGACGCGTGTGGTCATGGGCGTGCTCCTCGCGCTGCGGATCGGGCACCGCGTGCCGGTCCGTGATGGGTTGGCTCGTCGCCTGGAGACCGCCGTGACGCGTGATGAGCGTGGCGGACCCCGACCCCAATCCTACGCCGTCAGGTCACGGGATGAAGGATGCGGTCCGGTTGCAGCACGTCCGTGACCGATGGCCGGACATGCAAGAGCCCCCGCCGTTGCCGGCGGGGGCTCTTCGCTGTGTCTGGGCTGATCGGGCGTCAGCCGCCGATCCTGAAGACCTTGCCACCGCACTCCGGGCAGGTGCCCTGGATCGCAGGCTTGCCGTTCTTCATCGTGATCTTCTGCGCGTTCTGGACTTCGACCTTCTTCTTGTCCTTGACGCAGTAGGCCTCGGCCATCGTGGGCTCCTCCTCGAGTACATCAGGCGTCACGGGAACCCTTGTCCCGCATCCACCCTAGGGATTGCGCGGTTGAAACTCGCCCGTCCACAGCGACGGCCGCCAGCGGTCCGTCGATGCAGCGCGCTTCTGGGCGTCCATCCGGGCCAGCACGAGCAGGGCTTCGAGGCCCGTCTCGACGCAAGCCGCTTCGGCAGCGTCCTTGTCCGATTCGCCGATGAACTGGCCGGTCGTCCGGTTGGCGTAGACCGCGCAGACGACGCCGGCCCGGCACCGGGCGAGCGATGACAGCACCAGCAGGGCCGATGCTTCCATCTCGAAGTTCATGACGCGCTGGCGCGCCATGTCCTCAGCAAGGTCAGGGTAGCGGATGGGCAACTGCGGGATCGGTCGACCCTGCGCGCCGAAGAAGCTGGGCGCCGTTGCCGTCAACCCGACGTGGTACGTGTGGCCGAGCCCGGCGGCGGCCTCGATGAGCGCCAGTGTCGCCTCGTGATGGGCGACGGCCGGGAACCCGGGATGAACGTAGTAGTCCGTCGTCGATTCGAGCCGGACCGCCCCGGTCGTGATGACCAGGTCGCCCAGGCTCATCTCGGGCTGAAGCGCTCCTGACGAGCCGACGCGGATGATCGTCGGTCGCGCAGTGATCGCCAGGATCTCCGCCATGACGATCTCCACGTTGTCCGTCCCGATGCCGGTCGAGACGACCGAGACCCGCTGACCTCGATACTCGCCCGTCGCCGAGGCGAACTCACGATTCCGGTGCTCGAACTCGACCGAGTCGAAGAGCTCGGCGACGCGGGGGGTCCGATCCTGATCGCCGGGGAGGAGGATGTACTCGGCCAGGTCGCCCGGGCCGAGTCCGATGTGGTACTGCCGTTCCCCTTCCGGGATCGCGATCCGGCGATCACGGGGGCTTTCGACGCGGGTATCCGCGTTCGGCAAGTCCTGTCCCCTCACTCACGTTCGCGCCCAGGCGGCTCGAAACTCGGGCGAGGATAGCCCCGGCTTCTCGCGAGCGTCAAGCGAAGTCGCGCCCGCGTCATCGTGCGTGGTCCACGCTTGCGACACGCTCACCGCCTTCGACCGTCGCCGCATCGTCGCGCTGACCCGCCGCGCCGACCGCCAGGGCGACCGGCGCGGGCGCCACGAACGTGGCAAGACGCCCGGCGATCCGGGTGGCCGTGAGTCCCCGAGCGTGGCGCCTTCGTGCGACCGTCGCCACCAGCGACAGCAGGGCGATCCCTGCCAGCGGAGCCAGCCCGGTGCCGGGACCGAGCGGACCCTTGAGTGCGTCGCCGAGGTTCACGACGGTCGAGTCGCCATCCCCCCGGGCGCCTGGACCCCCTGCGCTCGAGGCCGCCACGCCCCTCGGTGGCGGGCCGGCGCGCTTCGCCCCGTATCGGATCGGGATGCTCCCGAGGATGATCGAGGCGGGGTCCTCGACGGCCACGTGGACGCTCCCGCCGGACGGGCGAACGACGCGACCGATCACGTTGATCGGATCGCCCGGCTCGATCAGCTGGAGCTGGGCAACAGCCCTGCCGACAAGCACGACCCGGCCCGTCGTCGTGCCGTCATCGAGCCGGAATCCGTCACGCTCCAGCCCGGTCACGAGCCCCCCGACCCGCACGGTCGTGCCGACGAGACCCGTCAGATCCGCAAGATCGGCGTCTCGGACGTTGGGTGGGCTGGACACGGCCGGACCGGCCCCGACCACGCCATTCGTCGGTGCGGCGGCGGTCGCGGCCCCGCTCCCCTTGGACGGAACCCCGGCATCGGCCAGCCGGATGTCTGCGGCGCTCCGGGGAAGCACGGCGGGTCGCCGGTCGGCGGCGCTCGGGTACGCTCGTCGGACGATGCCGACGACGCGAACCGACCGTCCCTCCACGATGGAACTGACCGGGATGCCGGACCCGGGCTGGCCGATCACCACGGTCGGCTGGGCTCCGACGAGGACTTCGGCCCGCCACCGATCGCCCAGCTTCCTGACGTCCGTGACGCGACCGCTCACGGCCACGAGTTCCCAGACATGTCGGTCCAGATGGGCCGCATCAACGACGA
>JAOUEG010000280.1 GCA_029858845.1 Chloroflexota bacterium
GCGCTACGTCGCGTCGGTCGAAAGTGCCGAGGCCAGTGTGCGGTCCGCTCAGGCCAACGCCAGACTGGCCCGCCAGAACATGGAGCGGAGCGAGAAGGAATACACCCGGTCGAAGGAACTGATGGGCCAGGCGCTGGAGTCGCAGGCCGTCTACGAAGACAAGGAGGCGGCGTACCAGGTGGACGTGTCGCGCCATGAGTTTGCCGGGAATCAGGTAGAGCAGGCCGAGGCGGTCTTGAAGCAGGCCCGCGACGATCTCTCCAAGACCACCATCTATGCGCCCATGTCCGGGACCATCAGTGACCTGAACAAGGAAGTCGGCGAGATCGCCATCGGGTCCCAGTTTCAGGAGGATGTCATTCTCGTCATCGCCGATCTGTCGGAGATGGAGGCCCAGGTCAAGGTGGATGAGAACGACATCGTCTCCATCGCCATCGACCAGCTGGCGGAAATCGAGGTCGACGCGTTGCTCGATCAGGTGCTCAACGGCGTGGTCTACGAAATCGCCAGCAGCGCCAACGTCGCCGGCGCGGGCAGCGCGGAACAGAAGACCGAGTTCGAGATCAAGATCAGCATTGCCGATCCGCCGGAGACCCTGCGCCCGGGGATGACGGCGAGCGCGGATGTCTTCACCAAGACCAATGCCCGCGCGCTGAGCGTTCCCATTCAGAGTGTCGCGGTCCGGACCGTCGATCAACTCGCGATGGAGGGGGAGGATCGCGCGGACGCGGCAGCGCGCTACACCGCGGATCGGGACGGGTTCGTGGAGGTGGTGTTCTGCATCGTGGACGGGCGGGCAGTCGCGAAGCAGGTCACGACGGGCATTCAGAGCGACGAGTACATCGAGATCCTCGCGGGCCTGGAGGAAGGCGACGAAGTGGTCACCGGCAGCTATCGAGCCATCTCGCGGGACCTCGCCAACGGGGCGATCGTGACCATCGACAACGATGTAGCGCAGTCCAGTGGAGCCTAGTCGTTGGGATCACGCGGAGAGGGAGTCACACCGACCTCGCTGCTGGCAGCCACCGTGTCGCACAGGGACGCCGGCCAGGCCACCATCCTGGTGACCCACGAAGACTGCTCGAGCGGGAAGAGGCCCTATGCGATGGGCGCTTGATCTGGGGGAGTCGTTGCGGATCGCGGTGGGCGCCATCCGCGCCAACAAGGGCCGCGGCGCACTGACCACGCTGGGCATCATCATCGGCATTGTCGCGGTGATTCTCACCATGACCGCCGCCAACGGGTTGCAGAACGCGGCCCGCCAGGGGTTCTCCGCCGTCGGCACGGACGTGTTCTACGTGTCCCGCATGCCCTGGATCATCATGAACGATTTCTTCCTCTATCGGAATCGTCCCAACATCGCCCTCAAACAGGCCGGTGAGCTGGAGCAACGATTGCACGGCAGAGGCATCGTCAATCCGACGATGCAGACCCAACGCGACGTCAAGTACCGATCCGAAGTCATGGACGGCGTGACGATTGTCGGTACCACCGACAAACAGACGCTGGTGTCCAGCGCGCAGCCGCAGATGGGCCGGTTCATGATGGAGTTCGACGTCACCTACAAGAAGAACGTCTGCATCATCGGCACCGATGTTCGCGATGGCCTGTTCGGGGCGGCGAACGCCATCAACAAGAAGATGAAGATCGGGCGCACGGAGTTTCGCGTCATCGGCGTCATGGAGGAGCAGGGCGGCAGCTTTCTCGGCGGTCCGAACTTCGACCGGCAGGTCTTCATTCCCATTACGTCCTACGAACGGGCTTTTGGCGGACGCCATGGGCGGGAGGATGTGGGCATCGCCGTCAAGGCGCCCACCCAGGAAGCCATGGAGGAGCTCGAGTTCGAGGTGATCGGGCAGATGCGGAAGATCCGTCAATTACGTCCCGCGGAATCCGATGACTTCTCCATCAACAAACTCGACACCCTGATGGGGGCGTTCAACAACGTGATGGGTGTGGTGCTGCTCGTGGGACTGCTCGTCACCGGCATCTCGCTGTTCGTCGGCGGGGTGGGGGTGATGAACGTCATGTTCGTCTCCGTCACGGAGCGCACGCATGAGATCGGCATCCGCAAGGCTCTTGGCGCCAAACGGCACAATATCCTGTTCCAGTTTCTGTTCGAGGCGTGCGCGATCTGTCTGCTGGGCGGGGCGATCGGCATCGTGCTTGCGTCGCTCTTGACCGCCGTGATCAACGCTGTGCTGATGCCGGCGAGTGTGAACCTGCCCATCCTGATCATTGCCGTGCTCGTTTCCGTATTTGTCGGCGCGGTGGCGGGGTTCGTGCCGGCCTGGAGGGCTGCCACGCTCAATCCGATCGAGGCGCTGCGTTATGAATAGATCCGTGGCGCCATGAATAGTCCGTGGCGCTATGAGTAGGTCCGAGCTGGAGAGTGATGACCATGCGTTCCCTTGACACCCTCGGCATGTCCCTTGGGTCGATTGCCAGCCACAAGCTGCGCTCCATCCTGACCCTGGTGGGGATCGTTGCCGGGATCGCGTCGATCATCGCCGTGATGACGGCCATCTCGGTGGTGCAGGCCACCATCGAAAGGGAAATGAGCGTGCTGGGCGCGCAGACGTTCCAGGTGCAGAAATGGCCGGCCGGCGGATTCAATTCGGTGGAGGAACAACGCAAGGCGATGCGCCGGCCGCCGGTGACCGTCGCGCATGCCAACGCGATCCGGAGCCAGGTCGCGACCGTCGATCTGGTCGGGGCGGAGCTGTGGGATCATGGCTACACGGCGGAGTACCGGGGCGAGTCCACCAACCCCAACGTCACGATCTGTGGCGGTACGCCGGAGTACCCACCCAACAACACGCACTACGTGGGACTGGGACGCAACCTCTCACAGATGGACATCAAGAGCGGCCGCGCCGTGGCGGTCATCGGTCATGCCATCGGGCTCAAGCTCTTTCCGTTCGTCGATCCCCTCGGCAAGGAAATCCGTCTCGACGGGCGCAAATACGAAGTGGTTGGCGTGTTCGACGAAAAGAAATCGGCCTTCGGGGGAAACTTCGACAACTATGTCCTGATTCCCATCACGCGGTATCTGGACATCTACGGCATGATCGATCGCGAGGGCTTCTCCCGCTCGGTCAACATCACGGTACGCGCGAAGTCGCCGGAGCTGATCGACGATGCGATCGAGGAAACACGCCAGGTGATGCGGCGCCAGCGGGGGCTCAAGGCCAACGAGGAGGACAACTTCGACTTCTTCAACAGCGAGAGCCTCATTACCGAGTTCAATACGATGACCCAGGGCGTCAAGGTCGCGGCCTTCGTGATCGGCAGTATTGCGCTCGTCGTGGCCGGGATCGGGATCATGAACATCATGCTGGTGTCGGTGACGGAGCGAACGAAGGAAATCGGTATTCGGAAATCGCTTGGCGCCCGACC
>JAOUEG010000281.1 GCA_029858845.1 Chloroflexota bacterium
GGAGATTTGGTCGGGGCGGCGGGATTCGAACCCACGACCACCAGTCCCCCAGACTGGTGCGCTACCAGACTGCGCCACGCCCCGACAGGCCTCGCAGTCTAGCACGGGCAACCGCGTCGGCCGGACGACGGCTCCCGGTCGAAACGACCACGGAATGGCCCTAGGCGAGTCCGCCGAGCTCGTCCTTGGATTCGCGCGACAACAGGTCCACGAGGCAGCGCTGCACGCTCTTGCCGTCGAACAGCGCTCGGTGGACCTCCTGTGCGATCGGCATCTCGACACCGAAGCGCGCCGCCAGCGCGAGCGCCGCGTCGACCGTGTAGGCCCCCTCGGCCGTGCCCGGCAGCGTCGCCTCGATCTCGGACCAGGGTCGACCCTTCGCCAGCTCGACGCCGAGACGGTGATTTCGCGATAGCCGCGAGCTGCACGTCGCCACGATGTCGCCGATCCCCGCGAGGCCGGCGAAGGTCAGGGGGTTGGCGCCGGCGGCCGTCCCGAGGCGCATCATCTCGGCGAGCCCGCGGGTCATGAGACCCGCCTTGCCGTTGTCGCCGAACCCGAGCTCGTCCACGGCACCGGCCGCGATGGCCACGACGTTCTTCAGGGCGCCGCACAACTCGACGCCGAGGATATCCCGACTGACGTAGAGGCGGAACTCGCGCCGACCGAGCCGCTCGGCGATACGGGCGGCGACGACGGGATCGTCGGCGGCGACGACCGCGGACGCCGGCAGGCCCCGTGCGATCTCATCGGCGAGGTTGGGCCCGGACAGCGCGGCGATCCGACGCGGGTCGAACCCGCCTTCCGCGGCGATGACCTGGCTCATCCGGAGGAGCGATCCCCGCTCGATGCCCTTCACGACCGTCAACAGATCGGCCGCCGCCGGTACATGAGCGGCGACGCGCGCGACCTCGGTACGCAGATGCGTCGACGGTACGGCGAAGATGATGAGATCCGTGGCAACCGCGATCGTGGCGGGGTCGGCTGACGCGGACAGAGCGGCCGGCAGTTCGATCCCCGGCAGCCGGCGATCATTGCGTCGCGTGTCCTCGATGACCCGTGCGAGATCAGGGTCGTGGCACAGGAGGGCGACCGGCTCGTGCCGGGCGACGATGGTGGCGAGGGTCGTCCCCCACGCTCCCGCCCCCACGACGGCGACGCGCGGACCGTGCATCAGCTCGGGCGGCGGGTCCGGGCCGCACTCGTGCGGCGCGTGGACTTCGCCGGACTTGACGCTGCGCGCGCCTTTCGCCGACGGGGCAGTTTCACCGACGCGCGATCCCGGAAGACCAATCGGATCGGCGTCCCGTCGAACCCGAACGTCTCGCGCAGTCGGTTCTCCAGGTATCGCCGGTAGGAGAAGTGCACGGCCGAGGCATCCGAGGCGAAGAACACGAAGGTGGGCGGTGCGACCGCCGCCTGGGTCGCATAGAACAGCTTCGGGCGCTTGCCGCGCACGGGTGGCGGCGGTGTGCGCTCGGTCGCCGCCAGGAGCACCCGGTTGAGCTCGCCGGTCGCCACGCGCTTGCGGCGCTCGGCCCAGATGTCGATGGCGAGCTCGAGCACGCGCCCCACGCGCTGGCCGGTCTTGGCGCTGATGGACACGATCGGGGCGAAGTCCAGGAACGGGACCTCGTTGCGGATCCACTCCGTGTACTGGTCGAAGGTGCGATCGGTCTTGTCGGCCACCAGATCCCACTTGTTGACGGCCACGACCAGGCCCTTCCCCTCCTCGACCGCGTAACCCGCGACGTGGGCGTCCTGGGAGGTCAGGCCTTCGACCGCGTCGATCACGAGGACGGCGACGTCGGCGCGCGACAGCGCGGACAGGGCGCGCAGGGTGGAGTACCGCTCGGCAGCCGGGCCGGAGGCGACCTTGCCGCGTCGGCGGATCCCGGCGGTGTCGATCAGGACGACCTCGCTCCGGCCCCAGGCCAGCCGCGTGTCGATCGCATCGCGGGTCGTACCGGGGATCTCCGACACGATCGAGCGATCCTCGCCGAGCAGGGCGTTGAGCAGGCTCGACTTGCCGACGTTGGGGCGCCCGACGAAGGCGATCGCCGCGGGCGACCGCTCCGAATCGGCTGCGATGGCGGCGTCCCATTTCGCCGCCTCGGCCTCCTCCAGGCCAAGCGCCTCGTCGTCAGCGAGGCCGTCGCCATCCTCGCCCGCCGCTCCCTCGGGACCCTCGGCGATGTACGGCTCCAGCCGGCCCGCAGCGACCTCATCGGCCCACGCCTCCGCCTGGGCCTCGCGCTCCTTGCGGGCAACCTCCTGGTCGCTCTCCGGCGGCAGCGCCCAGACGATGGCGTCAAGGAGGTCGCCGGTACCCCGGCCGTGGGCGGCCGAGATCGCGTAGGTGTCCTCCCACCCGAAGGCGTAGAACTCCATCCCCTCGAGCTCCCGTTTCTCGTTGTCCGCCTTGTTGACGGCGACGATGACCGGCGCGGTGGCGCGTCGCAAGAGGTCCGCCGCCTCCGAGTCCGACGGCGTCAGGCCACTGGCGGCATCGACCACGAACACGATCACGTCGGCCTCCGCGATCGCCAACCGCGCCTGCTCCTGGACGCGAGCCTCGATCGGGTCGTCCGGATCCAGCTCCAGGCCGCCGGTGTCCACGACCACGAACCGCCGCCCGTTCCACTCGGCGTCGCCGTACAGACGGTCCCTCGTCGTCCGGGCCCGATCCTCCACGATCGCAGTGCGATGCCCCACGACCCGGTTGAACAGGGTGCTCTTCCCCACGTTCGGGCGTCCGACGATGGCCACGACCGGCAGCGCTCCGCCCAAGCGGGTGGTGGTCGCCCGGCCGGCCCTCGTGGCGGCCACGGTCAGGCCGCGCCGACGACGGATCGCGAGGACAGGTTCGGCAGCGACGTGGTACGGCCGGCCGGCGTCGCCGCACGCTCCAACGCTGCGTCGGCCAGTTCTGCAGCTCGCATCCTGGCCTCCGGGGCGCCGGCCAGTTCGATGATCCTCTGGGCCACGTCGCGAAGGTCCTCGATCGGGGTGGAGGTGCCGCCCGTGACACCCACGATCCGGGCTTCGCCGAAGACGGACCCATCCGTGACGTCGCGCGCCCCCTCGATCTGGATGGCGTGCGTCCCCGCGATCTCGCACAACCGGGTGAGCTCCTTCGTGTTGGCGCTCGACCTGCCGCCGACCACGACCATCATGTCCACTTCGGCTGCCGCCTCCATGGTGTCCTGCTGGCGCCGGATCGTGACCGGGCAGACCGTGTTCACGATCTTGAGTTCATGCGCACGGGAGACCATGAAGGCCGCGAGCTTCTCGAACTTCCATGGCGGCTGGGTCGACTGGCTGATCAGGGCCATGCGCTTCTTGCGCGGGATGGCCGTCTCCCACTCCTCTTCGTCGTCCACGACGATCGCGTCCGG
>JAOUEG010000282.1 GCA_029858845.1 Chloroflexota bacterium
GTGCTGGGGTCGATCGCGTACATCGTCTCCAAGAAGCCCCGTGGCGAGGGCTGGATCCCCCAGCCGGACCAGATCGCCATCGCGTCGCCCACGTCCGCGCCGCTCTCCTCCTCGGGAGCCTGACGGACAGTCCGGCCTGCAGCCGCCCCACGTCCGCGGCATCGGTGCCGGCCCAGCGCCTCGAGGATGCCCGACGACCAAAGGGCCCGCACCTACGAGCCGAACGACTCGCGACACGATTCCTCCGTCGAAGCGACCATGGAGTCCTGAGGACGGCGTCGTCCCGGGTTCCCCGGGGCGTACCTTCGTCCGGGGGATGCAGGCTGGCTTGACCGAAGCGGACCCGATCTGACCCGACCAGACCAGACTTCGCCGACCGTCAGACTCGCGTGGGTGAACCGGTACGAACGGGTGATACAGCCGTCGTGCGCCGCTGCCCATCATCGTGGCATCGACGCACCGAGTGAGCGGCACGGGCCGCGCGTGTACGTCCTAGGAGCGCCCAGGCAGCATGACCACCCAGAATGGCCGAGCGTTCAACGAATGGCTCCGGGCCCAGCTCAAGGCCAAGAAGATGTCGCAGCGTCAGCTCGCTCAGCAGTCGGGGGTCGATCACTCGACCATCTCGCGATTGATCCGCGGCGATCGCATGCCGTCGCTGGGAACCGCCACCAAGCTGGCACGCGGGCTGCGTGAGTTGCGCGATGACGCCGACACGACCCAGTACCTGGGACTCGTGGCCGCGGGCGCGACGAACCCGACCGCCCGTGTCGAGTACGCGCTGCGTGCCGATGAGCTCCTGACGGAGGCGCAGGTGCGCCAGATCATGGAGTACTACCTGGCGGTCCGCATGCGGCGCTACGGTCGCACCTTCGCGGAGGGCGCCTCCAACGGACCCCACTCCGATCGGTCGCGGGAACGGTCGATGGGTGCCACCGCCGGCCCGGGCACCGTGGGTCGCACGGCCGCGGGAGGCGTCGTGGGCACGGTGCGATCGGTCGGGACCGCGACCGCGGTCAGCACCGTCCGGACCGTGACGCGACAGTCGGGTCGGGAGCCCGGCCGCTACTAGATCATCTCCAGGGCACGACCCGGACTGCCTCCACCGTCCGGGTCTCGGGGACAGCGAACGCCGGCGTCTGGGGCGCCGGCGTTCGCGATTCCGCAGCCCACCGCGCGGGCGCCCGGGTCCCTGTTCCAGCGTCGTTCGATCCAGCCTCGCCGGCTCGCTCAGCCCTCGGGGTCGAACTCGGCACCGAGCGCCGCGCCGACGGCTCCATACACGGATACGAAGCGTCCGGGGGCGGCCTCGAACCGGTCAAGCAGGGGACCCCATCCCGCGACGCCACCGGCGCTGACGGCCTCGTCCTCTGCAGGCCCGCCGCAATGGGCCCCGATCGCGTCCGCGAACCGGTCGTCGCACAGCAGCACCAGCGCCCCGCTGGCGGCCGAGGCGGGCACGTCCACGCTCCCGGGCGCCAGGCCCTTCGGGGTTTCGGCGACGTAGCTGCGCCCGCGCAGCGCGAGTGGGTAGGCCACGGCCTCGGTCGACTTGAAGTCCGGCAGCGATCGCAGCAGGACGGGGTCCTCGCGCTCGTATCCGGCCGCGGACAACGTCGCGTCCACGCGGTCACCGGTGGCCTGGCCGGCCGGGTAGCCGCCGTCCGGATGGACCGGCGGCGGCAAGTGGGTGAGGTTCCATCCGATCAGAGCGACCAGTCCCGCGACGGTGACGAGTCCCGCGACGGCGACCCGTCCCCGGATGGCGACCGTCCCGGCGGGCATTGCGAGGCCCCCGCCCATGGCCATCGCGGCGCCCATCCCGACGAGTACGAAGACCATCGGATCAGCGAACGCGTGGTAGTGGTCATTGGGCAGGCCCGGGATGACGGTGGCGAGCGACGGCGCTGCGATCGTCAGGGCCGCTGCGGACCAGAGCAGGCCGATGCCCAGCCAGCGGGCGACCATCCACGTCGCCGTCGTTGCCGGCGCCGACCGACCGGACGACGGATCCGCTGCCGGGCGCTCCGCCACGTCCGGTCGTCGCCAGGCCCACGCGACGATGCCGATGACGGCGCAGGTGGCGACCACCGCCACGACGAAGCCGTCCGTGATGAGGCCGACGAGCGGCCAGCTCACGACGCGCAGCCCGACGATCCCGAACCGGATCGGGATGGCCGTCGCGGACGGTTCCCTGCCGCCGCTCAGGTAGTCGAGGGCGGCATTGACCTCGGAGAAGCCGGTCGTCAGCTCGTTGACCAGGAGCGGGAGGTAGGCGATGAGGAGCACCAGGACGCCGGCGATGGCCTCTCGACCAAGCGGCCGGCGTCGGGCGTCCAGGAGGAAGAGTGCCCCGATCACGGGCAGGAGGGCGATTCCCAGGACGTGGCACTGCAGGGTGACGGCGGTCCCGATCGCTGCGATCACCCACCAGGTGGATCGACCGCCGGACCAGGCACGCCAGGCGGCCGTGAGTGCGACCGCGCTGGACAACGCGATGAGGTTCGGGTTCCAGATGAAGGTGGACTCATCAATGGCCGCGGCCGAGACGGCGATGGCGACCCCGGCCACGATCCCGGCGATGGGTCCCGCGATCGAGCGGGCGAGCGCCCAGACGACCCCGACCGCGGCGACCCCGGCGGCGGCGATGAGCGCGACCACGGCCAGCGGTGAATCACCGCCCGTGACGAAGGCGGCCGGACTGAGGAGGTAGTAGTACCAGGCGCCGTGGTGGACGTCGCCGATCGACGTCGGTGGTCCCAGCAGCGGTACGACCCCGTCGCGGACGAACGCCCGCAGCACGAGCATGTCGTGTCCCTGGTCGCCGTCCCACGTTCCACGCGTCGCGAGGTTCGGCAGTCGCAGCAGGGCGGCAAGCGCGAGGAGGCCGATGAGCGTCGCCACATCACGCCGCGTCCAGCCGGCTCCGACCCCGCTTCCGACCGTCACGTTGGCGTCCTCCGGGACGCGCCTCGGGACGAACCGCTGGACGGGCCGGCCACGTCGGCCGGCGGCTCGGGGAGCGGCTCGCCCGCCGCCAGTGCCCGGGCGCGGGCCATGTTCACCCCGGCGAAGCCCTCATCCATGCCCGGGGTCTCGAGGATGTACGTCGCATGGGCCAGCGACGGGTGACGGATGATGTGGGCCAGACCTCGCTCCCCGATACGGCCGGCCCCGATGTGTTCGTGGCGGTCGAGCCGCGACCCCCGCTCGGCCCGTGAATCGTTGAAGTGGACCAAGACGAGGCGATCCAGGCCGATCCGATCGTCGAAGGCCGCCAGGAAGGCGTCGATGGCGTCCGGCCAGGCCAGGTCGATGCCCGCGCCCCAGGCATGGGCCGTGTCCAGGCAGAACCCGACGCGCCGATCCGGGATGGCCCGGGCCGCGATGGT
>JAOUEG010000283.1 GCA_029858845.1 Chloroflexota bacterium
CTTCGTGTCCTACGCCGGGGAGCGGTACGCCGAAGCCAGCTGAGCGGCCGTACGGACCGGAGCCGGTTCCCGGGGCGATCGGGCCGCCGCCAGGGCGCCTCGGCCCCAGCCGCACTACTCCGATTCGTCACGCAGAAGTGGCCGCACGGCGACCAGGTAGGTCGTGCCGTCCGGCCCCGCCAGCGCGAGGTTCTGGATGCCACCTTCGTAGCCGGTCACGCCCAGGTCTTCGATCTCCGCAGGCGTCATGACCCGCCGCGGGAACTGGAGCCCGTTGGGATCCGTCCCCTGGACGAAATCGCTCGGCGCGATCCCATCCCACGGCCACGGCTGAACGTCCGGGACCGCGACATCGGGACTCTCGATCAGCGTCGCTCGATAGGCGAGCGGCTCGTACACGACGTCGTCGAGCGCCTCGTCCTCCCCCACGGCGATCAATCGATCCGCAAGCTTCAGCAGGGCGGCGCGATCCGCGTCATCGGGGCCGCCGTCGCCATCCAGACCGAGGGCGTAGACGGACACCGTCTTGGTCAGGCCGTCGGTCCGTATGGTGAAGACCGCGGTTCCGGCATCGGCGACACGATCGTTCGGGTACTCCCGGCGGGCCGTTGTCAGCCCGCCTTCGCCAAGGGCGAACGCCAGGAGGTCCTGCACCTGCGCTTCGGACAGCGTGGCTGTCCGAAGCGGGTTGGCGACGACGACGGAACCCTGCAGGGGCGGACTGTCACCGCGCGGATCCCGGATCACGATGGTGCCGTCGCCGTACAGCGTGAACGGAGGGACCCTGGACGCCGCGTAGGTGGCCATGACGAATCCGCCCGTCTCGTCGAGGCGAAGGACGACGTCCGTAGCGCCGGACGGATGGCTTATCACGCCGGCCGCGGTCGTCTCCGGCGATCCACTCGGATTCGCGGATGGGTCCGCAGTGGGATCGTCGGGCGCGGCACCGCCTGTGCGGGTGCACCCGGCGACGACCAGGATGAGGGTCGGAAGCAGCGTGAGCATGGCCTTGCGGCGCGTTCGGTCTGTCATGGACGAAGGACGCCGAACCGAGTGACCGGGTTCCCAATGGGAGACGGAGGGCTTGACTGGGCGCGTATCGTCACGCAAGCGAGGTCCGGACCCCGGTCCGGCTCGGCCCGAGCGCGCAGCCCAGTCCCACGCGTCGCGGGCCGAACCGGCCCGCGAGCCACTGACGGGCCTCGGTCGTCAGTACGTCCGAGCGGAGGTCTGGAGAGGGTGTACGCGGACCGAACACTGTCCTGCCGCGACTGCGCCGAGGAGTTCATCTTCTCGGCCGGCGAGCAGGCTTTCTACGCCAGCAAGAGCCTCGTGAACGATCCCCAACGGTGCCCGTCATGTCGGGCCATCGCCAAGCGCGCCCGCACGTCGGACGGCCCGCGCGAGTTCCATGCCGCGATCTGCGGGGCGTGCGGTGGACAGGCGGTCGTTCCATTCGCTCCGCGCAGTGATCGGCCGGTCTTCTGCAGCTCCTGCTTCGACAAGGTCCGCGCCGGCACTCTGGACGGATCGCCAACGCACGCCTGAGGGTCTGCTGCCGGGTTTCTCCTCATGGGATGATGGGTATCCAGACCCGACCGATCACAGAAGGAGCACAGGTGGGCGTCATCATCATCCGCGAGATGGTCGGTACCAGCCCCAGATCCTGGAGCGACGCCGCACGCCAGGCTGTCGCCACGGCCTCCAAGACGGTCCGCAACATCCAGACGATCGAGGTCGTGAAGTCGAGTGCGGTCGTCGAGGACGGGGAGATCACCGAGTACCGCGTCGAGATCAAGATCGGTTTCGAATACGAGGGATGACCCCCCTCGCGGTCGCGCCACGCGTGCCGCTGCTCGGGCCGCTGGGCCATCCCCACGACAGGCGTCGCTGGTCGCAGCTAATCGCCGGGTGAGCGCCGTCGGCGAGCATCCGGCGCATGGCTGGACGCAGGCGCACATCGACCTCGACGAACGATGCCGTTGACACGCCGCGCCGGCGGTCCGTATCGTTCGCGCCTCGCGGAACTCCCCCAGCCCAGGATCAAGACGCCGCGCGGAGGCCCATCCCGGTAGGTCCGGGCCACGCCGTCGCGGTCGCGCCGAGCAGGAGTGGGCACGTGCGAGACGAGGATCCCGGGGGCGAGGTCCAACTCGCGAAGGTTCGGCCACCCGTCCTTCGCGACGAAACCCTGGAGCGACCGCGCCTGCTGGACTGGCTTCAGTCGAAGATCCACGGCCGCGTCGTCCTTGTCATCGCCGACGCCGGCTACGGAAAGACCACCCTCCTCGCGGACTTCTCGCGCCGATCGCGGACGCGCACGCTCTGGTACCGGCTGGACGAAAGCGATCGCGAGTGGACAACGTTCCTGCGGCACCTTGTTGCCGCAGGTCGCGAACACGTGCCGGCCTTCGGATCCCAAACGACTGCCCTGCTCGCGCCGTCCGGAGCTGCGGAACTGTCGCTGGAGACCGTGCTATCAACGCTCGTCCACGAGCTTGCGTCCATCGCTCCCAGTGGAGCGGTCCTGATCCTCGATGATTTCCACGTAGTAGACGACTCCCCAGACTGCCGCCTTATCGCTCGCGAACTTGTCGCAAGGGCGCCTGAGCGAATGTGCATTGTCTTCGCCAGCCGACAACTCCCAAGCATCCCCTTCGGAAAGCTGAGGGCGGTTGGCGAGGTAGCGGTAATTGCCACCGATTCGCTGCGATTCGATATGGCGGAAACGAGTCAGCTATTCAACGAAACCTACGGACGACCGCTCGCATCAGACCTGATCGATGATCTCGCGCGGCGGACTGAAGGCTGGATTGCCTCACTCGAACTTGTTGACGCTGCGCTACGCAATCGGTCACCTGCTGAGGTCGGGCGCTTCGTTAAGAACCTCCACGGAGCTGACCACGACCTGTATGACTTCCTTGCAGAAGTTGTGGTTGGCGAGCTGCCCGAGGAGTTGCAGACCTTCCTCATGGCCACGTCGATCCTTCAAGCAGTGACGCCAGCGCTGGCGCAAGCAGCGTCAGGCCGCGAACCGGAAGATGTCGACCGCCTGCTGACCGAGGCAGAGCGATTGACGCTGCTGAGCAGGGTGTCGGGAGCGTCAGCAGCGCGCCATCGCTTTCACCCGCTAGTACGGGAGTTCCTGGAGTCGAGGTTGCACTCGAAGCTCGGCAGCGCCGCCGTTCGTGACCTTCACAGAAGCATTGCAGCCAACGCCGCGGCTGACTGGCGCATGGCTGCTCACCACTACCGCGAAGCTGCCGACCCGAGCGCAATGCTCGAGACCCTGAATGCCGCCATTCCGGTAATCATGGGCAATGCCCAATACGCTTCGGCCCAGGCCTTCATTGGGGACATGCCACATGAACGGCGGCCGGCTGGCGCGCAT
>JAOUEG010000284.1 GCA_029858845.1 Chloroflexota bacterium
TTTCGAACGCAGAGTAGCCCAGGACACCCTGGAGGAAGAGCGGGAGCGCGAACAGCAGGCCGAATTCGCCGAGCGAGACGATGCTGCCGGCCAGGTTCCCGTAGCGGAAGCCGCGATAGCGCCACAGGGTGAAATCGAACAGGTAGAACCTGCCGGCGGACCGCCGTCGCGTCTCGACCAGCCCGAACAGGACGAGCGCGAGCAGGCCGAAGCCAAGGATGAACGGCGTGACGGACACTGCCTCGAGCGGCCACGTCCAGCCGAGCACCTCAAAGGGGTGACGCGGGTTCGGAGTCCACCAGCCGTACTGGCGGCCCTCGATCAAGCCGAACACGAAGGCCCCGAGGCCGGCTGTGATCAGGAGGAAGCCCGGGAGATCGAAGCCGACCCTGGCCCCCTCTTCCTTCGACTCCCGGATGAAGTGGAGCGTCCCCGCGATGGCCAGCAGGCCGACCGGCAGGTTGATGAAGAAGGCCCACCGCCACGACAGGTAGGTCGTCAGGAAGCCGCCCAGGAGCGGGCCGACGGCCGCCACACCGCCGATGACGGATCCCCAGATCCCGAAGGCGATCGCCCGATCGCGACCCTGGAAGTTCTGGTTGAGGATCGCCTGCGTGGCGGGCAGGATCATCGCCCCGCCGATGCCCTGGAGGACACGGGCGAAGATGAGCACGTCGCCCGTGGGAGCCAAGCCCGCGAGCATGGAGGCCACTACGAACAGGGCGAGCCCGGCAAGGTACATCCTGCGACGGCCGAGGACGTCCCCCAGGCGCCCAAGAGTGATGAGCAGGGCCGCGAAGACGAGCGCGTAGATCGTGTTGATCCACTCCGCCTGGGTCGAGTCGAGGTCCAGCTCGCGGATGATCGATGGGACCGCGACATTCACGATCGTCGCGTCGACGATGATCATGGCGACACCGACGCTCAGCATCGCGAGTCCGATCCATCGTCCGCGGCCGGCCGCGTCCATCGCGGCCCCGTTCGACGGGCCGTTGTTCGGTGACATCTCGATCGCGTGCTCCTTGAGGGTCAGGGTTCGATGGCGCCTGGTCGTTCAGGTCGTAGCTCGTCGAGCCGGTAGAAGCAGCCCACCGCACGGATATGTCGGCGGGCGAGCCAGTACAGCACGGTGCCCGGGAAGGGGTGCTGCCGGAACGTGGCCCGGATCACGGCTTCTCGTTCGGGCCCCGCCGGGAGCACCGTCGCCCGGAACGTCTGGGCGCGGCCGTCGTGGTAGCGGAGCTCCCCACCGCCTGCTGCGTCAAGGTTGGACGTCCACGCGCAGGCGGTGTCGGGATGACCGATGTAGACCCGCCCGTCGACCCGCAGCAGGCCCAGGTAGACGATCCGCGATCTGCCGGTCCGGCGGCCAGGCACGATGACCTGGACGACGTTGCCGATGCCGAATCGTCGCCATGCCGCGGCGATGATGGGATCGGCCCGGCGCAGCAATCGATACCAGCGCGGCCAGAACGCGTGGGCAAGTCGAGACACGACTCGATGCTAGCGCCGTCGACCGGAGTCCGGGCGTCCGGACGGCGAAGGCGGACCGTGGGCTTGACATCGGCGAGCGACGAGGCTTGAGTCTGAAGGCCCGATACCGATCCGAGGAGCGAAATGGACCACGGAAGGCAGGATCCGACAGAGAGGATCGACGCGATCCTCGCCGCGCTCCCCACGGGTCAGCGGGTGGCGCTGCAGACGCTGCGGGAGATCATCGCCGCCGCCGTGCCGGACGCCATCGAGGCCATGCCCTACGGCGTGCCGGGTTTCACGCTCGACGGACGCCCACTCGCGGGCTACGCGGCGTCCAGGAAGCATTGCTCCTACTTTCCGATGAGCCCCGGGGCGATCGACGCCCATCGTGAGGCGCTCGCGGGCTACAGCCTTTCGAAGGGCACGATCCGCTTTTCGCCGGAACAGCCCCTTGCACCGGAGCTCGTCACGAGCATCGTGCGCTACCGGAAGGCGCAGATCGAGCGGGCCGACTGAGGGGCAGGTCGCCGGACGCGCTCCGGAGTCGCCCGCCTCGCCCGCTACTTGCCAGCGGCCGGACGGAGCGTTCGCGCCGCCGCCGCCAGCACCGCCGCGCTCAGCATTTCGACGTCTTGCCGATGGCCGCGTATGGACAGGCGGCCATCTCGATCAGGTACAGGAGGGCCGATCGATTCCGGGCGTTCTGCGCCGCGATCACCTCGTCCGGAGGCTCGTGGTCGGTGGGTTTCGCCACGGTCTCGGTCGGGTAAAGCTCGAACGTGAACGAGAAGATGCCGTGGCGACCGTACATCCAGTCGATCTGGTCACCGTCGGTCTTGTACAGATCGCTGGATTGCTTGGCCGTGAACCCGTTGAGCTTGGCCATCGCCCCCGCCATCGCGACGAAGGTTCGATGGTCGTCCACGGTCATGTCGGACGGAATGTCCGTGTAGGTGTAGCCGTACGGGTAGAGGATCAGCTCGCCGTTCGTGTGCAACGTGACGTGGGTTCGGATCTGCTGGACGCCCCCCACGACGCGACTCTTGACGAAGTCGCGCACCACCCGGGTTTCTCTAGCCGAGAACGGGGACGAGCCCCGGTAGTTCCATGCCGACTTGTTGCCGGACGAGCCGCCACAGCAGCCCCAGCGGTAGTCGTAGTTCCGGTTGATGTCCGTGCCGACGGCCGTGCTGCCCGGATTCGGCTGCCGGTTCTTGCGCCAACCTCGGTAGGGTGAACCGCCAAGGTCGTAGGCCCAGCCATCCGGGTTGACCGCGAAGATGAACCAGACCTCGCGGCCGTCCACGAGGTCGCGGATCGCCGCATCCGTGTCGTACTTGGACGCGAGCTGGTCGAACAGGTACAGGATCTGCTCGATGGTCAGGTGCTCCCGGGCGTGGTGAAGCGCATCGAACAGGACCTCAGGTTCGGCCTCGTCCACCTGGACGTTGTCGGACACCTTGGCCGCCCAGATCGGGCGACCGTAGTAGCTCTTCCCAACCTGAAAGACATCGACGATTTCGGGATGTGCGATCTCGATATCGCGGATCGCAACGAGCAGCTCCCACTCGTTGTGGTAGCGCGAGTCCCACGACGGGTAGTCCGGCCCGCGCTTGCCCTTGAACACGGCAGCCAGGCGACCATCGGGATCGAGGGCCACGGTGGTCCCGTTGGCGCGGTTGTCGCCGCGCGGGAAGTTGAGGGTCGAGGTGCTGGGCTTGGACGTCATCGTCGGCCCGACCGAGACGTAGCCGGCCGAGGTCTGGGCGGTGACGGTGACGTTGACCGTGACCGCAACCGCATCGGCCGGGACCGGATCGCGCCCGGCGATCTGGACGCTCCGGGGGAGGCCCGAGGCGAACATCCCGTCGAGGCCGTTGCCGGACCGGGTGTCGAGCAG
>JAOUEG010000285.1 GCA_029858845.1 Chloroflexota bacterium
GCTGCAGGCCGAACGCGGCCGCCGGCGCCGCGTCGCGAACCACGACCTCGTTGCGGAGTCCCTCGATGAGCGGCCGCGCGATCCCCGAAGGGACCGGGGAGACGAGGCTCACCCAATACGAGCTGAGGCGGGGCGTCAGGACCGGGACGGGGATCATCAGTCGGCGCAAGCCGCGCAGCCGCGCGTAGCCCCGCATCATGTCGCCGTAGGACAGGACGTCCGGTCCGCCGATCTCGACGATCCCGCTGATGTCCGGATGGTCCAGCGCGCCGACGAGATAGTCGAGCACGTCGCGGATCGCGATCGGCTGGCAGCGTGTCTTCACCCAGCGCGGCGTGATCATGATCGGCAGACGCTCGGTCAGGTGACGCAGGATCTCGAACGAGGCGCTGCCGGACCCGATGATCACGGCCGCGCGGAACTCGGTCACGGGCACGCCGTGTCGCGCAAGCTCGGCGCCCGTCTCGTGCCGGCTGACCAGGTGGCGCGAGAGGCCCGGCTCGTCCTCACCGAGGCCGCCGAGGTAGACGATCCGGCCCACGCCGGCATGGCCGGCGGCAGCCCCGAAGTTGCGCGCGGCGGTCAGGTCACGATCGGCGAAGCCGCGCTCCCCACCCTCCATCGAGTGAGCCAGGTAATAGGCCACATCGATGTCCTGGAGCGCACCCTCAAGGGAGGCCGCGTCGAGCAGATCCGCGGCGACGACGGGGAGGTCCGGGAACCGAGCCGCCAGTGGCCGTGGATCGCGGCTCGTGAGGACGAGGTCGTGGCCCCGCTCGCGCAGGATCGGGACGAGCCGGCTGCCGATGTACCCGCTGGCACCGACGATCAGGATTCGCATGGGGTGAGTATGCGCGTCCACGTCGCGCATGGCGGCTCGGGTTGCCGACTCAGATGGCGCTGGCGACCGTGAGGCCCTCAAGGACGGCCTCCTCGACGGTCCGAGGCGCCAGGCAGTCGCCGATCCCGTGGACTTCGCCGCCGAACGTGTCGGGGTCGGACAACATCGTCAGCACGTCGTCCACTGGCTCGTGGCCCTGGGCGAGGATCAGCGAAGCCACGTCTTCGACGATCACGGCCTCGCCGGTCAGGACATGCTGGAAGAAGACCGCCGAGCCGTCGTATCCGAACAGCCGCACGAGCGGAACCGTCTCGACCCCTGCACGGGCGGCCGACTCGATCATGGCGTCCCGCACGTACTGCTGGATGCGCTGGCCCGCCATGTAGCCGTCCACGCCCAGCGTGACCCGGTGGCCGCGTCCGGCCGCCAGCTCCGCCACGCCAAGGCCGATCCAATCGCAGCGCCAGTCGGCGATGACGGTCCGACCGCCAGGGATGGCGGCACCGTGCAGCACCTCCCAGGCATCCAGGACGACGGCGTCCCCGCTGAGCTCCACGGCCGGGCGTCGAGGGCCGGCGCCGGTCGCCACGATGACGATGTCCGGCGCCTCGCGTCGCACGACATCGAGATCCACCGTCGTCCCGGTCACGATCCGGACGCCGGCGCGCTCCGCCTCGCCGGCGAGGTTGGTCACGACCCCGCCGAACTCGGCTCGTCCGGGTAGCCGCTCCGCCAGCAGGACCTGTCCACCGACGCGGCGGGCCATCTCGTACAGCGTCACGCGGTGGCCGCGCTCGGCCGCCACGGCGGCGGCCTTCAGCCCGCCCGGGCCCCCGCCCACGACCATGACGTCACGGGGCCGGCGGGCCGGGACACGGGTCCCGTAGCGCAGCTCGCGACCGCTCTCCGGGTACTGGATGCACGAGATCGGGTAGCCCGCATGGAAGTGGCCGATACAGGCCTGGTTGCAGCCGACGCAGGCGCGGATCTGGTCGGTGCGGCCGCTCGCTGCCTTCCGCGGCAGCAGTGGATCAGTGATCAGCGCTCGGGTCATGACGCACGCGTCGGCCTGGCCGAGCTCGAGCACTCGCTCGGCCTCCTGCGGCTGGTTGATCCGACCGGCGACCATCACCGGCACGGTCACGACAGCCTTCGCGCGGGCGGCGAGCGGGGCCGTATAGGCGTTCGGGATCGTCATCGGGGGCACGATGTGGTCCGATCCGGCGAGCGTCGCGGATGTCCCGGCGACCACGCTGACGTAATCGATGAGCCCATCAGCGTCGAGTGCCGCGAGCGCGGGCAGCACGTCCTCCGGGGTCAGGCCTTCCGGGGTGATCTCGTCGACGGAGATGCGCAATCCCAGGATCGGGTCGCGCCCGATCTCGGTCCGGATGGCCGTGATCGTCTCGCGCAGGAAGCGGAGCCGGCCGCCCGCATCGCCACCGTACCGATCCGTCCGGACGTTCACCCGTGGGTTCAGGAACTGCGCCGGGAGATACCCGTGGCTGGCCACGAGTTCCACACCGTCCAGACCGGCGTCACGGAGTCGACGCGCGGCCGACGCGTAGCCATCCCGGATCTCCTCGATGAGGGCGATCGGCATCGCTCGCGGCATGACGTGGAATCGCTCGTTCGGGACCGCTGAAGGCGCGAGGGCTACCGGCAGGGTGCCATCCATCGATTCCATCAGCTCGCGGCCGTCGTGGAAGATCTGGCCGACGATCGCGCTGCCGTGCCCGTGGACGGTCTCGGCCAGGCGGCGGTAGCCGGGGATGCAGGCGTCCTCCGTCGCCATCAGGACATGCGACGTGTAGCGGGCACTCTCGTGGACGCCGGCGACCTGTACGACGATCAACCCGACCCCACCGGCGGCCCGCGCCGCCTGATAGGCGATGAGCTGGTCGGTCACGAACCCGTCCACGGCCATCACCGTGTCGTGGCCGGACGAAACGATCCGATTGCGCAGCGTGACGCTGCCGATCCGCAGCGGCTCGAAGAGCCGGGGGAACATCGAAGAAGGGGAGTCCCACCTCTCCGACGAGGGCGATGGATCGGTCATGGACGGCGGTCTCCGAGGGCTGCTGACCTGGCGGCCAACTCTAGCGCCGTCACCGCCCCCGGTGTGACCGCGGCCCGTCCTGCGCTATCGTCGCGGCCGGCGTCGACGGCCTGCCGCGACTCGCCGTCGCCGCTCCCTGGAGTTCAGCGCTGCCGCCGGGCGTACGAGCTGCCGATCGCCAGGCCCACGCTCAAGCCGCCCCCGACGAAGATCACCCAGAACACGAACTGGCCGGTGGACAGCCACACGATCGCGCCGAGGATGGCCCCAAGAAGCATGCCGATGGACATGCCGAGGCCGGCATTCGGCGTGTTCATGGCAGACGGCTCATCCGCGGACGCAGAACGGCCTCGGATGGCGAGCCACGCCAGCAGGGCGATCCCGACGGCAAGCAGGACCGCGACGACGATGGAGATCTCGGTCATTGCGCCACCTCCGGATGACGACATCTTCGTCGGGTCGAGTC
>JAOUEG010000286.1 GCA_029858845.1 Chloroflexota bacterium
GAGGACGACGCATCGGTGCGTCCGCACACCACAACCGGGCCCGGAAGCGGCGTTTCCTGAGCCGACAGCCTCGTTCCACGGGTCATCCACCTTCCCATCCCGCGGAGGCTGGGTACACTGGGCGTCCCTCCCGCAACGAGTCGCGGGAGGTGTCATCTGGGGGACGGGAATCATCTTGTCAGCGAACTCGACCGGGGATCCGGCCGCACGAACGAATGACGCATGCCGCGAGGCGCGAGCATGACCACGGTCGCGCTCATCGGCCCGGACGGGGCCGGGAAGTCCAGCATCGGGCCCCGGGCGGCTGAGCGACTGGGCGTGCCGGTGCGCCGCATCTACATGGGCGTCAACCTCGAGGCCAGCCGCTTGATGCTGCCGACCACCCGGGCCGCGCTCGAACTCAAGCGTCGGCGCGGAGGGCGACCGGACATGGTCGGGGCGACCGGCAACGGGTCCGGCGAGCCCGCCACCGCATCCACTCGGAGGGAGCACCGTGGGCGTCGAGGTCCGCTGCGCGAACTGCGATCTGCCGTCCGCCTCGCGAACTGGATCGCCGAGGAGTGGTTCCGCCAGGGCGTGGCCTGGCTGTACGAGCGGCGCGGCCACGTCGTGATCTTCGACCGCCACTTCTTCTGCGACTACTACGCCAACGACGTGATCGGGAGGCGCCCGGGCCGCCCGTGGACCAGCCGCCTGCACGGCGCGATGCTGGAGCGGCTCTACCCGCGTCCGGACCTCGTGATCATGCTGGACGCACCGGCCGATCTCCTGTTCGCGCGCAAGGGCGAGGGCACGATCGAATCGCTCGAGCGCAAGCGACAGGAGTACCTGGAGCTCGGAGCGGTCGTCGATCGCTTCGTGGTCGTGGACGCGACGCGTCCCGTCGACGCCGTCGTCGACGATGTGGTCGCCGCGATCCGGGACGCGCTCATCGAGACCAACGGTCCACGAGTCGCAGCGTCCGCCACGGGCGCCGCGAGTTCGCCCGAGGGCGCGACCTCGCCCTCCCCTTCCACCGCCGTACAGGATGACGCCGCATGAAGATCCTTGTCGCCTCGAAGATCGACCCGACCGCCCTCGATCACCTGCGGTCCCGCCATGATGTCGTCGTGGCGATCGGGGCCGAGCGCTCCGAGCTGGAGGAGCGGATGGCGGACCGCGAGGCGCTCGTCTTCCGATCCGGCGTCGCCATCGACGAAGCGCTCCTCGAGCGCGCCGGCAACCTCCGCCTGATCGTGCGAGCCGGCTCGGGCCTGGACAATCTCGACGTGCGGTCGGTCGAAGCCCGCGGGATCTCGATCCGGCGCATCCCCGGACCCGGGGCGCGCGCGGTGGCCGAGCTGACCTTCGCCCATTTCCTGGGGCTTGCCCGCCAGGTGCTCGTCGCGGATCGACTGCTGCGCGAAGGCCATTGGGCCAAGAACGACCTCGCTGGCTGGAACCTGGGGGGAAAGACCCTCGGCATCGTCGGCCTGGGGTCCATCGGCAGCACCGTGGCCCGGCTAGGGGCCGCCTGGGACATGCAGGTGGTCGGATGCGTCGAGCACCCATCGCGGGACCGCTCGGCCGCATTCGAGGCCGCGGGGATCCGGCTGCTGGACCTGGACGAGGTCCTCTCCGAGAGCGACTTCGTGAGCATCCATGTGCCGCTGAACGCCGACACCCGCGGGATGATCGGAGCGAAGCAGCTGGCCCTCATGCGACCCGGGAGCTTCCTTGTCAACATCGCCCGCGGCGGGATCGTCGATGAGGCTGCGCTGCTTGCCGCGCTGCGCGACGGCGAGCGTCCTGCCGCCGCAGCCCTGGACGTTCACGTCAGCGAGGGCGAGGGCCGGATCTCTCCGCTCGCCGGCCTGCCAAACGTCATCCTCACGCCCCATATCGGCGCCACGACCGTGGATGCCCAGCGCGAGATCGGCGTCGAGGTCGTCCGGATCGTCGACGAGGCGGCGGACCTCGCCGACGGATCGGCGACCTCGGCCGAGGCGCAGACGACGGCGGTCGGGGCATGAACCGCGCGGTCGCCAAGCGCGCACGCCTGCGTGCCGGACTCGCCGGTGACCGGGCGGTGGTCGCGATCGGCGCGCACGACGCCCTCACGTCCAGGCTCGCGGGCAAGTACGGGTTCGACGCGGTCTGGGTCAGCGGCCTGGCGGTCGCCACGATGACCTACGCCATCCCGGACGTGAACCTCACGACGATGACGGAAACGCTGGACCAGGCGATCCGACTCGATCGAGCCACCGACCTTCCGGTGATCGTGGACTGCGACAACGGTTTCGGGGGACTCAACAACGTCGTGCGGACGCTGGTGGAATTCGAGGCCGCGGGCCTCTCCGCCATCTGCATCGAGGACAACCTCTTCCCGAAGCGAAACAGCCTCCTCGGCGCCGACACCCGCCGCGAGCTCATCCCCGCCGAGGAGCAGGCGCGACGGTTCCGGGCCGCGAAGCAGGCCCAGGACAGCGACGATTTCGTGCTGATCGCCCGAGTCGAGTCGCTGATCGCGGGCCACGGCGTGGACGATGCCTGTGAACGGGCTGATGCGTACGTCGACGCCGGCGTGGACGCCATCCTCATCCACTCGCGCGACAAGACCCTCGGGGAGATCGAGGCGTTCCTGGGATCGTGGAAGGGCCTCGGGCAGGTGCCGCTGGTGTGCGTGCCGACCCTGTTCCCGACCTTCACGGATGCCGATCTGCGAGCCAAGGGCTTCAACCTGGTGATCCTGGCCAATCAACCGATGCGCGCCGCGGTCAAGGCCGTCGAGGAGACGCTCGACACCCTCTCGCGCGAGCGCCGGGCGTCGGCCGTCGATCCGGGGATCGCCACGGTCAACCACCTCTTCGAGCTGGTCGGGACGGCGGAGGCGATCGCGCGCGAGGACGGCACCGGCTGACCCGATCGTGACCGCCCACTCCGCGCCGAGCGACCGCCCCGTGGCGGTGGTCGTGGCCATGGACTGCATCACCGGACTCCAGACCGCCCGGATCCTCGCGGACCGGGGCGTACCGGTCGTGGGCGTGGTCTCGGACCGCGACCACTTCTGCTCGCAGACCCGGGTCGTCCGACGGATCGCGGTCTCCCCGACCTCCGGTGAGGCTCTCGTGGTCAACCTGGAGCGACTGGCCGGGTCGCTCGGTCCCACGCCCGTCCTGATCCCGTGCTCCGACGCCGCGGTTCTGGCCATCTCGCACTGGCGGGACCGGCTCGAGACAGCCGGCTACCGTTTCGTGCTGCCCGATCACGAGGTCGTGGAGCGACTGATGGACAAGGTCGGCTTCGCGGAGTACGCGACCGAGGCGGGACTGCCCATCCCGGTGACCCGGGTGCTGCGGAGCCGCGATGACGCCGCGGCCGCCG
>JAOUEG010000023.1 GCA_029858845.1 Chloroflexota bacterium
GATCCGTCAGATCGGCCTGATGAAGGCCGTGGGGGGCAGCGACCCGCAGATCGCCGGCATCTACTTCGCGCTCGTGCTCGCCTACGGCCTCCTGGCCCTTGCCATCGCGGTTCCGGCGGGAGCCCTCGGAGCCTTCGGCCTGACCAGCCTGGCCGCGAGCCTTCTGAATTTCGACGTCACGGACCCGCTCGTCCCACCCGACGTCGTGGCCGTCCAGGTCGCGATCGGCCTGCTCGTGCCGCTCGCCGCGGGCGCGATCCCCGTCTGGCGTGGCGTCAGGATGACGGTCAGGGAAGCCATCCGCGACAGCAGCGGCGCGGACCACTACGGGCATGGCCGGCTCGATGGTCTCCTGACGCGGCTACGCGGCCTGTCGCGGCCCGCCCTTCTGTCCATCCGGAACACGTTCCGACGCAAGGCCCGGCTGGCCCTCACCCTGACGGCCCTCGCCCTGGGGGGGACCGTGTTCATGACGGTCTTCACGGTCAGGGATTCGCTCTACTCCACCCTGGACGACACGGTCCGCTACTTCAACTATGACGTCCAGATCGAGCTCGCCGATCCCGCGCGCGCGGCGACGGTGGTCGCGGAGGCGCTCCGGACCCCGGGCGTCGTCGTTGCCGAGCCGTGGCGGTTCTCCAGCGGCCAGCGCATCCGCCCGGACGGGACCGAGAGCCCGGCTCGGGTCATGTTCGGACTGCCGCCCGGCGCCACGACGGTGCGCCCCGTCGTGCTGGAGGGCCGCTGGCTGCTCCCCGGCGAGGGCAACGCCCTGGTCGCCACGAACAACCTGTTCGGCGATGAGGCGGACCTGGAGGTCGGCGACGAACTGACCCTGCGGATCCAGGGGCGAGACACCACGTGGACCCTGGTCGGGATCGTCGAGTCACCGACGTTCGCGCCGTTCCTGTATGTCGGGTCCGACGCTCTCGAACGGACGCTCGGCGACGTCGGACGCGTCGGCATCGTCATGATCGGAACGGATGACCACAGCGCGGCGGGCCAGGCCCGTATCGGGACCGCCGTGCGCGACCGGCTCGAGGCCGCCGGGATCGGGGTCGCCGCCACGACCTCCACGAGCGACGTCACGACGACCCTGTTCACGGCGTTCGACACGCTCGTCCTCTTCATCTCGGTGATGGCCGTGCTCCTTGGGCTGGTCGGCGGGCTCGGACTTGCCGGCACGATGACCATGAACGTCGTCGAGCGCTCGCGCGAGATCGGGGTGATCCGGGCGATCGGCGCGAACGATCAGGCCGTGCTCCTGATCTTCCTGGCGGAGGGTCTGCTCATCGGTTTCATCGCCTGGATCCTGGGGGCGCTCCTGTCGCTGCCGCTGAGCTTCGTATTGTCCGACGCCCTGGGTCAGGCCTTCGTCCAGCGTCCGTTGGACTACCAGGTCTCCTGGTCAGGCGTCATGCTGTGGTTCGTCGTCGTCTTCTGGCTGTCCGCTGCAGGGAGCATCCTGCCGGCCTGGCGGGCATCCCGGATCACCGTTCGAGAGGTTCTGGCATACGAATGAGCGCCCCACCAGCTCCCGCAGGCCGCAGCGATCGACGGCTCATGGCCGCCCTGATCGGCGCCGTCGCGATCACCATCGGCGCCGTCGCGATCGTCGTCGGCCCGGGCCTGACCAGCCCCTCGCCCGGCGCGACCCCCGGATCCACCCTCCCGCCCATCGAGGTCGCGGATCAGGTGGTGGCGGATGGCCGGGCCGTGCCCGTCAGGGCCGTCGAGCTGGCCATGGATGCGCCCGCCAAAGTCATTTCCGTCCCGGTCGCGCTGGGGCAGGAGGTGGGTGCGGGAGACCTCCTGGTGCGAATGGACTCGCAGGCCATCGACGCCGAGATCGCCGGGGCTACGAGCGCCGCAGAGGCTGCCAGGGCGCGCACCGCCCAGGCCGATGCCGCCGTGACCCAGGCCGAGGAGCAGGTGAACGTCGCCGAAGCGAATCTCGAGCGGGCGACCGCGACGCTGGAGACGGCGCGCGATCGGAACGTCGGCGAGGATGCGGCGGTCGCGGGCCGCGATGCAGCGCGGGCACAGGTGCGTGCCGCCAGGGCCGCGGTCCTGGGCGCCCAGGAGGCGGCCAAGGCGGCAGCGGCTGAGGCCGATCGCGCCGCGTCCGCGGTGGCGTCGCTCGGCCTCACCAGGGACGGTCTTTCGCTGTCGGCCCCCTTCGCCGGCACGGTCGCGTCGCTGGATGTCACGGTCGGTCAGCAGGTGCCTGCCGGCGTGCCGGTCGTCCGCGTCGCCGACCTGCGTGCCTGGGAGTTCATCACAACGGATCTCGACGAGAGCGTGATCGCACGGATCCGGGTCGGTGACCCGGCAGTCGTCATCCTGGACGGCCTTCCCGATCGCCCGATCGCGGGAGCAGTGACACGGATCGGCACGTACGGCCAGAATCGGCAGGGGAGCATCGTCTTCGAGGTCGTGGTGAGCCCTGATGGCGAGGTCCCGGATGGGGTGCGCTGGAACATGACTGCGACGATCCAGGTCAACCCCGGCGAGTGATGATCCGCGCCCGGATCCGTCTGCGCCTCCTTGCGCTCGCCGCGATGATCTCGCTGGCCGCCTGCGGCGGACCCTCCCCCGGGACCGCCTCGCCGCGGCCCGCGGGTCTCGCGGCCAGTCCCCCACCGGCCAGCCTCCCGACGCCGACGCGGCCGACCCGCCAGGCTCCGAGCCCGACGCTCACCGCGGCGGCCGTCCTGCCATCGGGCTCCAGCGAGGCCGCCATCGACGAGGCGGGGATCACCCTGCCTCTCCCCGATGGCTGGCAGCGACTGGGCGCGGCAGATCTCGGCGACCCCGCGGTCCGCGATGGGCTGGCAGCGGACTATCCCGGTGCCTCCGCCATGTTGGATGCGGCCGATGCCGTCAGTGGGCGGGCCGACCTTGTGTTCCTGGCCGTGGCCCCGACGGGACAGGGGGCAGGCACCGCACCGGCCAACGTGGCCGTCCTCACCTCGCAGCCGCCAGTCTCCGGCCTGCTCCTGGACATCGCGTCCGGCTTCATCGACGGCGGCTTCCAGGATGCCCTTGGCGTGGGTGAGCCCGAGCGCACGCGCCTCGACACACCGGTCGGAGAGGCCATCAGGCTCGAGTACGCCATGCCGGTCGCCGGCAGCGCGGGACTGCTCATGGTCGCCTGGGTCATCGGTGCGCCGGACGCGACGCTCCTGGTGACGGCGATGACGCCGGCCGGGTCCATCAGCGGCTTCGATCCGGACGCTATGATTGCCGGGGCACAGGCTCGATGAGGGGCCCGCTGCCCCGGAGGTGGCAATCCAAGCGCCCGGTCCGGTCGAAGAGTCATCGGAACGCATCGACCAAAGGAGACCCGAGCCCATGACGACTTTCGCTGGAGACGTCGGCGACCGAGCAAACGACGGTGGCGCGTCGGCCACCCCGATCCCGGAAGCGAAGAGTCGCTCCCTCCGCCGCTGGAATCGATTCCTCACCTTCGCGCACGGTGCCCAATTCCTGGCGATGATCGCCATCTCCAGCACGGCGAGGGTCTTCGAGCCGATCGTGCCCACGGTCAAGCCGATCATCGAGAACGGGCAGTTCACGGGGATCGAGCCGTCCAGCGTGACGCTCTTCTCCATCCCACTGGCGTACGTCATCGCCTCGTTCCTCCTGATGAGCGCGATCGCCCACGCATCGGCCGGCTGGCTCGTGCGCGGCCGATATGAGGCGTACCTGGCGCGCGGCATCAACCCGCTCCGGTGGATCGAGTACTCGTTCTCGTCCACGGTGATGATCATCGCCATCGCCTACATCAGCTACATCACCGACCTCCCGGCCCTGGTCGCGATCGCCGGCGCCAACGTCGCGATGATCCTGTTCGGCTGGAGCATGGAGGCCGCCAACGAGGGCCGGCTGGAGACGGGCCAGAAGGTCGACTGGAAGCACTTCATCTTCGGCTGCATCGCCGGGATCGCTCCCTGGATCGGGATCTTCTCGATCGTCTGGGCGTACTCGGCCCAGGAAGGCCTGCCTGCCGACGCCGGGATCCCCGCCTTCGTCTACGTGATCATCGCCAGCCTGTTCGTGGCCTTCAACATCTTCGCGATCACGATGATCCTGCAGTACCGGAAGGTCGGCCGCTGGAGCGACTACCTCTACGGCGAGAAGACGTACATGATCCTGAGCCTGGTCGCGAAGTCGCTGCTGGCCTGGCAGGTCTGGTCGGGCACGCTCCAACCCTAGGTCGCCGGGTCGCGGGGCCCCAGCCGGGTCCAGGTTTCCTGGACCACGTCAGGAATGCCATCGTGGCCCGCTGACACGCCTCAGGCGACCTCGACCCCGGCGGCCCGGGCGTCCTCGACCAGGGACTCGAGGGCCTCGTCCGTCTGTGCCGCGGCCTGCACCAGGCCCATCACGCGGCTGACGCCGAGCTCGCGGAGGGCGGCGAGGTAGTCGATCCGGGCCGCGCCCGCCTCGTTGATGTCGCCCCACCAGAGGTGGACGGAGACGGGCAGCGTGGCCGGGTCGCGGCCGATCTCCTCGCAACGGCTCCGGATCACGGGCAGCGCCTCCGCCACCTCGACTGCGGACATCCCGTCCAGGTTCAGCTCGTCGGCGTACGTCGCGGCGAGTCGCCAGGTCACGTTGGGACCGTTGCCGCCGACCATGATCGGGACGCGCGGGCGCTGGACCGGCTTGGGCACGTTGCGCGCGTCGGTGACGCGGCTGTGGTGACCATCGAACGTCGCGTGCTGATGCCGATCGCCGGCCAGCATGGCGGTGATGACGCCCAGGTCGTCGGCGAGCCTCGCCAGCCGCTCCTTCGTCTCGGGGAAGCCGTAGCCGTACGCCAGCCACTCATCGCGCTTCCAGCCGGCTCCGATCCCGAGCTCCATCCGGCCGCCGCTGATGGCATCCATGGTCGCGATCATCTTCGCCGTGAGGGCCGGATTGCGGAACGCCGCGCAGATGACGATGTGGCCGAGGCGGACGCGCTCCGTCAGGGCGGCCAGCGCGGCCAGCGATGAGAACGATTCGAAGGTGATCTCGTCGGTCGGCCTGGGCACGGTGTGGAAGTGGTCGAACAGCCAGATCGACTCGAACCCGAGCCGCTCGGCCTGGCGGGCGACCTCCGTGGTCCGCCGCCACGCGTCCAGGGTCTCCCAGCCGTCGTACTCGCCGGTCCACCCCTGCGGGACGATCGCACCGATCCTCATCCGACACCTCCGCCGCTCGCCGTCTGCCCATGCTGGTGCGTTTGAACGCTGGTGCGTTTGAACGCTGGTGCTTCCCATGGTGACCGAAGGAGCCCGATCGGGTTCGCTCCATCGTCTGCTAGGCTCGGGCCCGATGGCCGAGCATGACCGACCGAGGGCCGGACGCCGTGGCTGACCGACTGCACGGGGTGCCGCCGCCGCCGACGACCTCGATCTTCGACGCCACCGCGTGGGGAGACGCGCCGTTCTCGGGAACGCGCCACGACGCGGTGCTGTTCGTCGGGACGGATCTGTCCGACCAGGAAGTGCGGGGTGCGTCGTTCGCCGACTGCACCTTCCGCGACGTCCGCTTCAACGCCTCGTCGCACATCGATTCCGCGTTCACGAACTGCACATTCGTGCGCTGCTCCTTCTTCGACGCGACATTCACCCGGTGCAAGCTGGTCGGCAGCATGTTCGACGGCTGCACGCTCACGCTCGTCGCGGTCGACGGCGGGGACTGGTCGTTCGTGGGCCTGCCGGGTGCCGACCTCAGGGAGGCCTCGTTCACCGGAGTCCGGATGCGCGAGGTGGATCTCACCGGCGCGAGGCTTGACGGGGCAACCGTCCGTGATGTGGAGCTGGCCGGTGCGCTGCTGCACCGGGCGTCCTTCCAGGCGGCGGACCTGCGGGGCAGCGATCTCTCGACGCTCGACCCTCTCAACGCGGACATCGCGGGGGCAAGGATCGACATCGCGCAGACGACCGTCATCGCAGAGGCCCTCGGGTTCAGGGTCGAGTAATCGCGCCGGATGGTCGGCGTCGCACGATGGTCCTCCGATATCCGATGATGTCGGACGGTCCCGCCCGGCGGCGGTCCTGGACGGATCGGCAAGCTCCGAGGCGACGGCCATCAGCGAGGTGACGAGACATGCCCCAGATGGTCCAGGCGATGCGACTGGCCGTCACGACCGAGGATCACGACGCCGCGCTACGGTTCTACCGTGACGAGCTCGGCATGACCGAGCTCGGGAGCTTCACCTCGCCGGACGGAGGCCGGGTCGCCATCCTCGACGCGGGTCATGCGACTCTGGAACTGACCGACCCGCTCAACGCGGCGTACGTCGACGCGGTGGAAGTCGGTAGCCGGGTCGCGGGCCCCGTCCGAGTGGCGTTCCAGGTCGGCGACGCGCGCGACGTGACGGCGCGCCTGGTGGGTGCCGGCGCTGTCCTCATCGCACCACCGACGGAAACGCCCTGGGGCTCCCTGAACGCACGGCTGGAGGGCCCGGCCGGGCTCCAGCTCACCCTGTTCCAGGAACTCGAGCCGGAGTTCGGCTAGTCAGGCGGTGGCTTGCTCGGCCACGTCCGGATCGGCGACGTCCCGGGGCGATCCGCTGGCAACCACGCGGACACGGGCACCCCCGCCCTCCACCAGGACGATCGCCAGCAGTGCGGCCGCGACCACGCCGAGCGGCCAGGCGGGCGGCATCGACGTCACGACGACGAGGCCCACGAGCATCGCTGCGAGGATCGCGAGGCGCGGCATGAGGACGGGGCCACCCAGGAGACGAAGCGACAGCGCCGAGCAGGCGACGAACAGGGTCACGCCGATGCCGAGCGCCGCGACCACCTCGGCCGGCGCTGGGGCTTCGGGGTGCGCCACGATCTCCTCGATGGCCACGGCGAAGCCGACGATGCCGCCGATCAGGGGGAAATGGGCGAGGCTGAACGCATCGCGGGCGAGGGGACCGAGGCGCTCGGGTGCGGCGGCCGCGATCCCATGCTCCAGTGCATCCTTGAGCCAGCCGAAGTAGGTCCACCAGAGCAGGCAGGCGCCGAGGATGGCGCCGACCGCAGCCACGGCCAGTGCCGTCGTGCGCTCGTCGTTCGCGACCGCGGTCCCCGCCACGATCAGTGACTCGCCGATGGCGATGATGACGAACAGGCCATGCCGCTCGGACAGATGCGCCGGGTTGAGGTCCCAGACGGTCCGCCGCGCCGCGATGGCGGCGGCCACGAGGTCAGCGACGATGGCCAGCAGCCACACGGCGGGCCGGATCGACGGATCGACCACGGAACCGATGAGCACGAAGACCAGGCCGACCATCGACAGCGTGGCCCAGCGAACGACGCCACCATGGCCGGTCGCTCCGGCCCCCGTGTCCTCGCGTTCGAGATCGACTCGGACCTGGAGTCCGAGACCGATCACCCGGACGACGACGTACGGGACGGCGAACCAGAGCGCGTCTTCGGCGAAGGCACGCGGGACGGACGCGGCCATGACCAGGGCGACGCCCGTCGCCGTCAGCGTGACCACTCGCACGGCGGGATGGGTCGTGTCGGCGGGATTCAGCGTCCAGGTGAACTGCGTCCAGGCCCACCAGATCAACCAGCCGAGCAGGATAGACCGAAGGATGCCGCCGGGCGTCAGGTCGTGTGCCGTCAACACGGTCAGCTGGGTGATGGCGAAGACGAAGACCAGGTCGAAGAAGAGCTCGACGAAGGTCACCGCCTGGGGGCTCTCGGCCCGGATGCCGCGTCGCTCCGGGGCAGGCAGCGGGACGATCGGCGATGGAGGCGTGGGCATCTGCGCAGGGTAGCGCACGAGGACGGACCGGAAGTCGGTCGGATCCCGGGACCTTCGACCCTCGACCGGCGCCGATGGACGGGGCACGCTGCGGGGAGACACGCTAGGGAGTCGGCCGATGCTCGTCCTGATCGTCTATGAGTCCATCTACGGCAATACCCACGCGGTGGCGGAGGCCATCGGTCGCGGCCTCGGCGCCGGTGACGAGATCCTCGTGGTCCCGGTCGCCGAGGCGTCCGCCGAACGCGTCTCATGGGCCGACCTCATCGTCGTCGGCGGGCCGACGCACGCCCACGGCATGACCCGAGAGAACTCGCGCCGATCGGCTCGCGAAGCCGTCGCCAGGCCGGACAGCCATCTGGTCCTCGATCCTGCTGCGGACGGGCCGGGGCTGCGCGAATGGTTCGAGTCACTCGGCCCGGGAGACGGTAAGCGCGCCGCCGCCTTCGACACCCGGATCAGCGGTCCGGCGTTCCTTACCGGCCGCGCGGCGAGTGGTATCGGGTCGGAGTTGCACCGTCGCGGCTACGCGCTGGTCGTGGAGCCCGAGAGCTTCCTCGTGGATCGACACAACGAGCTGCTCGAGGGCGAGGCGGCCCGCGCCGAATCGTGGGGCGCCAGCCTGGCGGAGGTGCTGGTTCCGACGGCCTGATCCGCGTCCAGAAGCGTAGACCCCGTCTCCCATCGCGACCGCCGCCGGCTCGGCACGACCAGGTTACCGGTACTGGCCGCGTCGGCGGCGCCGCCCGCTCATCGGCGGATCCTCATCGGGCGGCGTGGCGCCACTCTGACTCGAGCAGGGCGTACACGGTCGATCCGACCCATTCGCCCTTGAGGAACTCGTTCTCCACGAAGTGCGCCTCGCGGCGCATCCCGAGCCGCTCCATGACCCGCACGGACGCGACGTTCCGAGGGTCGCACTCAGCCGCGATGCGGTGCAGACCCAGCTGATCGAAGCCCATGCGAATCATCTCGCGGGCGCCTTCCGTGGCCAGGCCGAGCCCCTGGACATCCGGGTGGATGCTCCATCCGACCTCGCCCTGCCGGCTCGTCATGCTGGCCTGGCGGAGCATGAACTCACCGATCGTCCGGCCGGTGTCCGCCGCCACGGCGGCGAGCAGGATCCCGTCCCCGTCCGCTTCGATGCGCGTCTGCCTGAGGCGTCGCTCGAGCAGGGAACGGGCCTGTTCGGCGTCCATCGGCCTCCACATCAGGTAGCGGCACACGTCCTCCCGGCCGAACAGATCCGCGATGGCTTCGAGGTCACCGGCCTGGTACGGACGAAGGATCAGGCGCGCCGTCTTGAGCGGGAAGGTGGGAGCGGGCATCGGCGAACGATACCCGGCCCGGCGTGACGCGGTGTCGATCCGATCCCTCCGGCGAGTCGCGCCGCCTGCCACGACGGGCCGGATGTCCCTGCCAGGGTGGCGCACCCGTCCTGGACCTTGCGCCCATCCAGCCGCTGGGCCGCAACGTCGGGCTCACGTTCGCCGGGTCGTCATATGCCGGCTGCCTCACGCTCGCGGTGCGCACCGACCCGGACCGGTTCCCTGACCTCGACGTGCTGATGGCGGCGATGGATCGTGACTGGCGGACGCTGTGCCGGTCGATCGCGCCAGGAGCCTGACTGCGACGTCAGGCGCACCTCGGACAGCGATGGTGCGCGGCTGGACCTCGGCGCCCGTGTCGGACCCGCAGCGGCGTGGTCATCACACCGGCCGCGTCATGAGCCGCAGGCGGTCACGGCTTGTCGGGCGATCGCGCTGTGCAGCGCCGCGTGCCCCGCGTATCCCAACGCGTCCCCCAGATCGTCGCCCGCGAGCGCGAGGGTCGCCCAGCCCACGATCCGTTGCGGGTGGCTGGGGAGCGAGGGGAAGGTGTTGTCCGACGGCGACCACGCATCGATCGCCGCCTGGAGCGTCGCCCAGCGGCTCGCTGGCACGGCCCAGCTGCCGCCGAGGACGTCGGCCACCACGCACGGGCCATCGGTCGGGCCAGCCAGGCCGGGTTCCCCGGTCGACCCGGGGAGCAGGCCGATGGTCGAGACCCCGCCGATCGATCCGTCGCCATCGGCATCTCCGTAGCCCGGTCCGTCCGGCCCGACGACGAGATTGCGCGTGGCCTCCGCCGCCGCACGTACCGCTGCGAGGTCGGTTGCGGAACGCCAGCTGGACACGGCCGCATCGATGGCATCCAGGCGCTCGAGGATGTCGTCGCCCGGGTCGGCGGGTGACGGCGCGATCGCAGGCTCCGGGCTCGATGACCCGGGCGTTGCGGCCGCACCGCCACAGCCCACCACCAACAGGCAGACGAGCGTCAGGGCGATCGCGGTCAGGGTGACCGGAGCGCCGACGTTGGAGGCGGCTCTGCTCAGCTGCAGCCGGACGTGCTTCCGCAGTTGAGGCACTTGTAGCAGCTGCCGTTGCGGACCATGATCGATCCGCAATCGGCGCAGCTGGGAGCGTCTGCCTGGGTCTGGAAGCTCACCTTGGTGGCCCCCAGGTTCATGGTGATCGTCCCGGAGCCGCCGCCGTTGCCGCCGGCCTTGCCGTTGCCGTTGGCCGCGTGGCCGTTGGCGTGGCCATTGGTCGCGATGACCGCGAGCTCCTCCTTGGCGGGTTCCGCCGGCGCGTCGGCGACGGCTGTGGCGACGGGAGGCTCCTCGTTGGTCGGCGTCTCGACGACCGGTGTTGTGACGGCCGGTGTCGGCTCATGGGCCGGCTCGGGGGCCGCGCTGGAGGAGGACAGCGCGGCGATCCCGGCCGCGAATGGATTCGATGCGCTGGGCGCGGGAGCCTCATCGACGACCGCGGAGCGGTCGATGAGTCCCAGGATCGCCTTGTCGTCGGTCGAGAGGAACCGTGACCCCAGCCACCGGAAGATGTAGTCCACGATGCTCTTGGCGATCGGGATCTCCTGGTTGCCGGTGAAGCCGCTCGGCTCGAACCGGACGTGGGCGAACTTGTTGACGAGGTCCTTGAGCGGCACGCCGTACTGGAGCGCCACCGAGACGGTCGTGGCGAGGCTGTCCATCAACCCCGAGACGGTGGACCCCTCCTTGGCCATCTTCATGAAGATCTCGCCGGGCTGGCCGTCCGGGTAGAGGCCGACGGTGATGTAGCCCTCGTGCCCGGAGATCTCGAACTTGTGGGTGACCGCGGCCCGCTCGGCCGGCAGGCGCCGACGATGCGGCTTGGCCGCCTCGACCTGTGCCGCGACGAGCTGCTTCCTGAGCTCGGCCACGACCGCGGAGTCGACGACGTCGCCATCCTTCTTCTTGGACGTGCTGAGCGGCTGGCTGCGCTTCGAGTTGTCGCGGTAGACAGCGATCGCCTTGAGGCCCAGCTTCCAGCCCTCGAGGTAGACCGACTCGATCTCCTCGGCCGTGGCGGCCTCCGGCATGTTGACGGTCTTGCTGATGGCGCCGGAGATGAACGGCTGGATGGCGCCCATCATCCGGACGTGGCCCATGTAGTGGATGGACCGCGTGCCGTTGGCGGGCTTGAAGGCGCAGTCGAAGACCGAGAGGTGCTCGGGCTTGATGTGCGGGGCGCCCTCGATGGTCTCTCGCTCCGTCAGGTACTCGAGGATCTCGTCCACCTGGTCCGCGCTGTAGCCGAGCTTCTTGAGGGCGGCAGGCACGGTCTGGTTGACGATCTTGAGGAAGCCCTCGCCGACCAGCTTCTTGTACTTGATGAGCGCGATGTCCGGCTCCACCCCGGTCGTATCGCAGTCCATCATGAACGCGATCGTGCCGGTGGGCGCCAGCACGGTCACCTGGGCATTGCGGTAGCCGTGCTTCTTCCCGAGCTCGAGCGCCTCGTCGTAGACCTGGTGGGCATGACGGATCAGGTCCGCGGGCACGCCGTCGGTCGGGATGCGGTAGGCGGCATCGCGGTGCTTGCCGATGACCCGCAGGAAGGGCTGCTCGTTGACTTTGTACTCGACGAATGGCCCGCCGTGGTCACGGGCGATGATGGCGGACTGCCTGTACGCCTCGCCGTGCATGATCGCGGTGAGCGCGGCGGCGTAATTGCGCCCCTCGTCCGAGTCGTAGGCCAGGCCGCGGCTCATGAGCAGCGCGCCGAGGTTCGCATAGCCGAGACCCAGCGGCCGGAACTTGTGCGAGTTCTCCTCGATCTTGGGCGTGGGGTAGCTCGCGTTGTCGACCAGGATCTCCTGGGCCGTGAGCGTCACCTTCGCGGCGAACCGGTAGGCCTCCGGGTCGAACTCACCGTCCGCATCCACGAACTTCATCAGGTTCAGGCTGGCCAGGTTGCAGGCCGTGTCGTTGAGGAACATGTACTCGGAACACGGGTTGCTCGCGTGGATGCGATCCGTGTTCGCGGACGTGTGCCAGTCGTTGATGGTGGTGTCGTACTGGATGCCCGGGTCGCCGCAGACGTGGGCCGCCTCGGCCATCTTGCGGAAGATGTCGCGCGCCTTGTAGGTGTCCATCGGCGCGCCGTCGACCACGGCGTGGGTGGTCCACTCCTGGTCCTTCTCCACGGCCTGCATGAAGGCATCCGTCACCCGGACCGAGTGATTGGCGTTCTGGAAGGCGACGCTGCCGTAGGCCTCACCGGTGAAGCTCGGGTCGTAGCCGGCCTCGATCAGCGCCCAGGCCTTCTTTTCCTCGTTGAGCTTCGAGTCGATGAAGTCGATGACGTCCGGGTGATCCGCGTCCAGGATCACCATCTTGGCGGCACGCCGGGTCTTGCCGCCCGACTTCACGACGCCGGCGAAGGCGTCGTACCCCTTCATGAAGCTGACCGGGCCGGAGGCTGTGCCGCCGCCCGTCATCTTCTCGCGGGACGAGCGGATCGTGGACAGGTTGCTGCCTGCGCCGGAGCCGAACTTGAACAGCATGGCTTCCGTCTTGGCGAGGTCCATGATGCTGCTCATCGTGTCCTGGACGGAGTTGATGAAACAGGCCGAGCACTGCGGCTGCGGCTCGATCCCCACGTTGAACCAGACGGGCGAGTTGAAGGCCATCTTCTGGTGGACGATCAGGTGGGTCAGCTCGGCCTTGAACGTCTGGAGGTCGGCGTCCGTGGCGAAGTAGCGCTGCGTCTCGGCCCAAGCCGCGATCGTGTTCACGACGCGATCGATGAGCTGGCGGACGCTGGTTTCGCGCTCGGGGGTACCAAGATGGCCGCGGAAGTACTTGCTGACCACGACGTTGGTGGCGAGCTGGCTCCAGAAGTTCGGGACTTCGACGTCCTTCTGCTCGAAGACGCTCTTCCCGGTCTCGCTCGAGATGCCCGCGGTCCGGTACTCCCAGGTGATCTCGTCATAGGGGTGAGTCCCGGGGGTGGTCCAGCGACGCTCGAAGGTCAGGCCGCGGGCCGGGGTCTTGCCGTCCGGCTGCGTGCCGTCGAAGCTGGCGCCCCAGGGGCCGGCCGCACGTCCGGTCCTGGTGGCGGCAGACCGGTCCCGCTGCCGACCCTTGCCGGGCGTCTCCATGACCGGGACCGTGCTTCCGTTGGCTCGAGCCATCGTTCTTCTCTCCTCCGTTGCCCATCGTCAGGCGACCCTGCGGTAGCTGCCGCGACCACGCCGCCTGCCGTGTCGGTGCGCTCGCTGGGGGCGGCCTCGACGCCGGCGGATGGGGCCGATCGGGAGGCTCTTCGAGCGTTTCCTGCGGGTGGGCGACCCCTCGAACGATACGCCGCCGGGACAGGCCCGTCAAGGCCAAAACCACCACATCTAGCGATTGGTCACGACGAGCGACCACAACATGTAGTGGTGATGCCATCATGGCCGATGGTCCACGCCTGGTCCCGGATCATCCACGCTCGGCCGCCGGTTATCCACGTCCGCAGCGGCCTTCTCCACGACCATGACCGGGGTTATGGCCAGGTCATCCACAGAACGGATGTTCCAACGAGCGGGCTGCTCTCGGCCTGGCTCGGGGGGGATCGACTTCGCGGGTCGGC
>JAOUEG010000287.1 GCA_029858845.1 Chloroflexota bacterium
GAAACCGAACTACATTCTGCGCCCTCCGGGTCCGGTCAAGCCGGAATTGAGGCGGCTCGGCTGTCCTCCTCCTGACAGCCGAGCCGGCCGGGATGATAGCGCGCTGGCGCAGGCGTTGTCAGGCGCCCACCGAGCGTCCGACTACGGGCGCACCAGGTCGTCGTAGGCTTCCGGTCGTCGGTCGCGATAGAACTGCCAGGTGTTCCGGACCTCGGCGATCTTGTCCAGGTCCAGGTCACGGATCACGAGTTCCTCGTCATACGCCGAAGCGACCTCACCGACGAACTGGCCGCGCGGGTCCACGAAGTAGCTCTGACCGTAGAAGTCGTCGTCGCCGAATTCCTCCTCGATCCCGACGCGGTTGATGGTCCCGACGTAGTAGCCGTTGGCGACGGCGTGCGACGGTTGCTCGATCCGCCAGAGGTACTCGGACAGGCCGCGGGACGTCGCGCTCGGGATGAAGACCATCTCCGCGCCGTTGAGGCCCAGGGCCCGGGCGCCTTCCGGGAAGTGGCGGTCGTAGCAGATGTAGACGCCGACCTTGCCGACCGCCGTCTGGAACACCGGGTAGCCGAGGTTCCCGGGGCGGAAGTAGAACTTCTCCCAGAAGCCCTTCACGTGCGGGATGTGCGTCTTCCGGTACTTGCCAAGGTAGGTGCCATCCGCATCGATGACGGCCGCCGTGTTGTAGTAGATGCCCGAGGCCTTCTCGTCCTCCTCGTACATCGGGGCGATCAGGACCATGCCGGTCTGCTTGGCGAGGTCCTGCATCCGCCTGGTCGTGGGACCGTCCGGGATCAGCTCGGTGTAGCTGTAGTACTGGGCGTCCTGGACTTGGCAGAAATAGGGGCCGTAGAACAGCTCCTGGAACAGGATCACCTGGGCACCCTGCTTCGCGGCCTCGTGGGCGCGCTCCTCATGCTTCTGGATCATCGATTCCTTGTCGCCGGTCCACTTGGCCTGGACAAGAGCGCCACGAACGGTGCGGGGCATCGAGTTCTACCTCCACAGGTCAGGACGGGTCAGGTTGCGGTCGCCCGATGGTACACCGGGCCCTTTCCCACGACCCACCGGGTGCGATGCTAACCATCGAACGTTGACGGCCGGAAGCGATGAACGATACGAGGGTGGATGACATGACGGAAACGGACATCGCGCGCACGCTCGGACGAGCACACGAGCTCGCCATCGAATACCTGGCGAAGCTGCCCGATCGGCCGGTGGGGCGCCCCGTCGACCTCGAGGCGATGCGCGCGAGCCTGGGCGGCCCGCTGCCGCATGCAGGGGAGGACCCCGTTCTCACGCTCGATGCCCTGGCGCGTGTGGCCGAACCTGGTCTGGTGGCCACCGCAGGGCCGCGCTACTTCGGCTTCGTCATCGGCGGATCGCTGCCGGCCGCTCTCGGGGCGGACTGGCTGGCGAGCGCGTGGGACCAGAACGCCGGGCTGTACGTGACTTCGCCGGCCGCCGCGGTGGTCGAAGAGGTGGTGGAGCGCTGGCTCGTCGACGTCTTCCGGCTTCCCGAAGGGACCTCCTTGGGCCTGACATCGGGAGCGACGATGGCCAACTACACGGCGCTCGCGGCCGCCCGTCATCGGGTCCTCGCCGATGTCGGCTGGGACGTCGAGGCGGCCGGTCTGTTCGGCGCACCCGAGATCACCGTCCTGGTCGGCGCCGAGGCCCACGCGACGATCCTCGCGGCACTGCAGATGCTGGGCCTCGGGCGCGACCGCGTCACCTGGGTGCCGGCCGACGCCGAGGGTCGGATGCGGGCGGACGCGCTGACCCAGGCCCTGGATGGCGTGCGGGGACCGACGATCGTCTGCGCGCAGGCCGGGAACGTGAATACGGGAGCCTTCGACCCGCTCCCGGCCATCGGGGCGGCGGTGCGGAGTCATGGAGGATGGCTCCACGTCGACGGGGCGTTCGGCCTGTGGGCCGCCGCTTCTCCGGATCGCGCCGAACTGACGGTCGGGATCGAAGGCGCCGATTCCTGGACGACCGACGCGCACAAATGGCTGAACGTGCCCTACGACGCTGGTGCGGTCCTCGTTCGGGATCGCGCCGCCCACCGAGCCGCGATGACCCTCGGGGCCGCCTATTACGTCGAGACGACCGGCGCCGAGCGAGATGGCTACAACTGGGTCCCGGAAACATCGCGGCGTGCCCGCGGCTTCGCCGTCTGGGCGGCGCTCCGCTCGCTCGGGCGGACCGGACTGGCCGCCCTGGTCGATCGTTCGTGCGATCTGGCTACCCGCCTGGCCGCCGGCCTTGATGGGCATCCCGGGATCGTGGTTCTCAACGACGTCGTCCTGAACCAGGTGCTTGTTCGCTTCATGGCCTCCGCCACCGCGACGGTTTCCGAGGAGGTCGCCTCCGACCAGCTGACGCGCGATGTCATCGCACGAGTCCAGCTCGACGGCACCTGCTGGATGGGTGGGACGATCTGGCAGGGCCAGGCCGCCATGCGCGTATCCGTCTCCGGCTGGTCGACGACCGCGGACGATATCGACCGCTCGGTGGCGGCGATCGTCCGGGCGGACAGCGCCGCTCGCGAACGAGGCTAGATCCCGCCGTCAGCCGGCCGGCGGCGGCTCGTCCGGAGCCACGTCCGGTCGCTTGCGCATGTAGTACTCGGTGAACTCTCGACAGCGACCGTCGTCGTCGAAGCGGCATACGAAGACGTTGGCGAACTCCCGTTCGATCTCGCGCCGATCGTCGGTCAGGTAGCGGGTGCGCCCATGGGCGACGAAGACGTCGCTGTCGACGGCGAGCACCTCGTATTCGGCCTGCCACGATCCCGGCTGGTCCGGCTCGTCCAGCCACGAGGCGACGACCTCGGCCCGTCCGATGATGGCCTCGCCGAATGGGTCGTATGCGTAGCGGATGTCCGCGCTGAAGAGGTCACCGATCGCCACGGCATCGTACAGGCGCCAAGCGTCCACGTAACGCTCGAGCCAGGCGGCAAAGCCGGCGCGGTCCATCAGATCCTCCTGAGTGTGTGCCGTCACCCTAGCAGGATGCCGGCGGATCGGATGGCCCGGGCTCGGAGCCCGGGCCATCGCTCGGCGCGCCGGATCGACGGGCCGTCAGTCCGTCAGCCACTTGGCGAGCCAGCCGACCCGGCTGCCGGCCTGGACCTTGAGCCACCAGCGGCCGCGGTTGTCCTGGCCCTTGTCCAGCACGACGAGTCGGGCGTTGTTCCGGAGGGTGGTGACCCGCTGGTGCCCGATGCCGGCGGCCTTGCGGAGGTTCACCGATCCGACCGTGTGGCGGACGTCCCCGATCGCGATCTTGCGCTTGACGGCGACCTTCTCGGATGCCCCGGCGATCGCGTTGCCGTC
>JAOUEG010000288.1 GCA_029858845.1 Chloroflexota bacterium
CCCGCTCGAGCCGATCTTCCTGACCCTTGCCCCTGAGGGCGGCTACCTCCACGTGGGCGGACCAGGTGCCGGCCACTACGTGAAGATGGTCCACAACGGGATCGAATACGGACTCATGCAGGCCTATGCCGAAGGATTCGAGATCCTGCACGCGAGCGACTACGACCTGGATCTCGCCGGGATCTCCGACCTCTGGATGCAGGGTTCCGTCGTGCGCTCGTGGCTGCTGGAACTGGCCGGCCGTGCCTTCCGCGCCAACGGCCAGGACCTGGACCACCTCAAGGGTTGGGTCGCCGATTCCGGCGAGGGACGCTGGACCGTGCAGGAGGCGATCGATCTCGATGTTCCGGCACCGGTCATCACGCTCTCGCTGATGACACGCTTCCGGTCTCGCCAGGACGATTCATACGGGGCGAAGGTCCTCGCCGCGCTGCGCAACGAGTTCGGCGGCCACGCAGTCAAGACGGAGTAGGGGTGAGCGCTCCCGCCAGCCCGCGCCAGAAGGACGTCCCACGGACCATGCGCGAGCTGCGCGAGTCGCAGCTGGGCCGGCGCAGCGCCCGACCGAAGCCCCAGGAGAACGTCCTCCGCCAGGGTCTGCGCCTCGAGCGCATCCCCGATCCGAGCACCGTCGTCCTGTTCGGGGCGACCGGCGACCTTGCCCACCGCAAGGTCTTCCCGGCCCTCTACCAGCTGTGGCGGACCCACCTGCTGCCCCACGAGTTCGTCGTCGTCGCGATCGGTCGGCGCCCGTACGACGACGAGACGTTCCGGGCCGAGATCCGCGATTCCCTGGGGCAGTACAGCCGATCGCTGCCGCTCGATGAAGAGGCCTGGGCATCGTTCAGCGAGCACATCTGCTACCAAAGACTGGACTTCGCGGATCCGGGCGGCTTCGATTCCCTGTCGGAACGGCTCGATGCGCTGGACGGAGAACGAGGCACCCGGGGCAACCGGCTCTTCTACCTCGCCACCCAGCCGTCGCAGTTCGCCGAGATCGTCGCGCAGCTGGGTCGCGCGGGCCTCGACCACGAGCGCCACGACGGCGGCTGGCGCCGGGTCGTCATCGAGAAGCCATTCGGCCACGACCTGGATTCCGCCCGGCGGTTGAACCGCGAGGTCGGGAAGGTCTTCCGGGAATCGCAGGTCTATCGCATCGATCATTACCTCGGCAAGGAGACGGTCCGCAATCTGCTGGTCTTCCGGTTCGGGAACGGGATCTTCGAGCCCCTCTGGAACCGCCGCTACGTGGATCACGTGCAGATCACCGTGGCGGAGTCGATCGGCATCGAGACTCGCGGCGCGTTCTACGAGGAGACCGGGGCGTCCCGCGACGTGCTGCAGAACCACCTGCTCCAGCTCGTGAGCCTGATCGCCATGGAGCCGCCGGCCACGTTCGAGGCGGATGCCCTGCGCGACGAGAAGGTCAAGGTCCTGCGCGCAATCGGGACGCGTCGCCCGGACCCGGCGACCGAGGTCGTCCGCGGCCAGTACGGCCCGGGCTGGGTTGCGGCGACCGAGGTATCGGGGTACCGCCAGGAAGCCGGAGTCGACCCGGGATCGGAGACCGAGACGTTCGTGGCCGCGCGGCTGACGATCGACGATTGGCGCTGGTCCGGCGTGCCGTTCTACATCCGCACCGGAAAGCGCCTGCCGAAGCGCGCCACCGAGATCGCGATCCAGTTCCGCGAGGTCCCGCACCACCTGTTCCGGGACGAGGCCGTCGATCCCGAGCCCAATCTCCTGGCCATCCACATCCAGCCGGACGAGGGGATCATGCTCCGCTTCGGCGCCAAGGTCCCGGGCCTCGGGATGGCCATCCGACCGGTGACCATGGACTTCACCTACGGATCGGCGTTCAGCGTGGATTCACCCGATGCCTACGAGACGCTGATCCTCGATGCCCTCCAGGGCGATGCCTCCCTGTTCACGCGGGCTGACGAGGTCGAGGAGGCCTGGAGCATCATCGATCCGATCGTCCAGGCATGGGCGCATGAGCCGGGGCCGCCGTTCCCGAACTATGCCGCCGGGACCTGGGGGCCGGTAGCGGCGGACGAGCTGCTGACCCGGGAGGGCCGTCGATGGCGGCGGATCTGACCCGGCAGCCGCCGCGATGACCGCCGAGGCAGGGCCGGCCCAGGCGTCCGCTCAGCCCACCATGCGCTGGTCGGCTCGGGCCCACAGCATCGCCGAGATCGAGCGGGAGCTGGCCCACATCTGGGCGCGCAAGGGCCTGGCCACGCAGGTGCAGGGCGACCGGTCGCGCCACATCGCGGCCCGCACCAGCGTGATGAACCTGGTGGTGATCGCCCGCACGCCGGAGCTCGCGGAACGCGGCGCGGCTCTCATCGAGGCGCTGAGCGGGCGCCACCCGTCGCGTTCGATCGTCGTGCAATCGGCCGACCCGGACGGTCCGTCGTGGATCGACGCGCGCGTGGAAGCCCGTTGTCTCGTGCCGCACGACGACGTGCCGGAGAGCTGCTCGGAGACGATCCATCTGACGGCCGGCGGCGACGCCGGGCGCCACCTGGCGGCGATCGTGACCCCACTCGTCATCCACGACCTCCCGGTTGCGATCTGGTGGCCCGGTGAACCGCGGTTCTCCCTGCCGGCGACCCGTGAGTTGCTGGCGGAGGCGGATCGGCTCATCGTGGATGGATCGGCCTGGGCCGGCGACGGCCTGGAGCGCCTGCGCGAGATGGCGGGTCTGCTCGACTCGTCCCGGCTTGCCATCAGCGATTTCGCCCTGGATCGCCAGTCGCGCTGGCGGGAGGCGATCGCCTCCGTCTTCGACGATCCGGCGTTCCTCCCCTACCTTCGCTCCCTGCGTCGGATCGCCGTGACCTATGCGACCCATGACGAGAGTGAGGGCCCGGGGTCCACGAACATCGTGAAGCCCGTGTACCACGTAGCCTGGCTGGCCTCCCGGCTCGGACTGCGAGTTCGGAGCCCGCTGCGCCCGGTCGACAAGGCTCGCACGGGCCCCAGCGCACCGTCGCGACGACGGAAGACCACGCACGCCCGGCCGATCGTCGGACCGGGGCTGGCGGCCACCCTCTCCGGCGGCCACGGCGAGGTCGCGGTGGTCGTGCGGCCGGTCGTGTCCGACGTGCCGTCCGGGACGACATTGCGGGTTGAACTGCTGGCCACTCGCCGCGGGTCGGAACTGCGGGCGGATGTGACCGCCGAGGCGGAGCACGTCCACGTCCGGGTCTGGCAGGACGGCGTGGAAGCCCTCGACCGCACGTTCCTCGCCGCGCGGCGCAACCAGGTGGAGCTGCTCGCGGAGGCGATCGAGACGGGCAAGCGCGATATCGTCGCGATCGGTGCGCTG
>JAOUEG010000289.1 GCA_029858845.1 Chloroflexota bacterium
ACCGAGGGCGTGGGCGAGACCGGGATCCGCCCCGGGATCATCGGCGAGATCGGGACGGACAAACCGTGGGTCTCCGCACTCGAGGAACGGGTGCATCGGGCCGTCGCGCGCGCTGCCCGAAGGACCGGACTCGCCATCACCACGCACGCCGTCCTGTCCCCGGTGGGACTCGACCAGCTTCGGATCTTCGAGTCCGAGGGGGCGGACCCTGCACGCGTGGTCATCGGCCATGCCGACTCGTACCCGTCGCTCGATCACTACCTGGCGATCGTGGAGCGGGGGGCGAGCGTCGAGTTCGACTTCCTCGGGATGTCGTTCAGCGCGGCGGAGCGCCATGGCGAGGGCCGGATCGTGACGCTCCTGACCGAGCTGCTGGCCCGTGGGCACATCGACCGGGTGCTTCTGTCGCAGGACGTCTGCCACGACTCACAGCTGCGTCACTACGACGGCAACGGCTACACCTACCTTGCGACGACGTTCCTCCCGCGGCTGCGGGCGGCCGGTGTCAGCGAACCGGAGATCGAGACGATGACCGTGGTCAATCCGCGGCGGCTGTTGACGATCGACTGAGCGAGTCCGCTCAGGCGTCCAGGGCCGCCTCCACGCTGAGCGCCACATTGCCCTTCAGCGCGACGCTGATCGGACAGGTGTCGCGGGCGGACTCGGCGGCGGCCGTGAAGTCAGCGGACGAGATCCCGGGGACCACGCCACGAACGGTCAGGGCGGAGGACACGACTCGCCAGCCCGCGTCCGACTTGTCGAAGGTCACGTCGGCCGCCACCGACAGCCGTTCCGGCGGCGTGCCGGCCCGGCCGAGGGATCCGGCGAACGCCATCGCATAGCACGATGCGTGGGCGGCGGCAACCAGCTCCTCCGGGCTCGTCATGCCGCCTGGCGATTCGGTCCGGGCGGCCCAGCTGACCGGCAGCTCGCTGAAGGCGCGGCTTGACAGGGCACTCGCGGTCCCGCGTCCGGCTTGGAGCGTCCCGTTCCATGTCACCTCGGCTCGTCTGATCGCGGCCATGCTTGCTCCTTCGATGCATCGTCGGGAATCGTGGCGGTAGGCAGGAATCCTCCCACATGGCGGCGAAGGGGCGCGTGTGCGGTCGGGGACCCTCCGGGCGGCGCAGGTGCGTTCCGGGGCCGTGACCTTCCGATCGGCTCGGTGGGACCGGCGTGCGATGCCGCGCGGCCTGCCGTGGCGCGACCATCGGCCCATGCGATCCCTTGCCCGCCGCTCCCTGCTCCCGGTCCTCGTCCTCGCGCTGGTCGCGGGTCTCGCTCCTGCGGGTGCCGTCGCCGCGGAGGACACGGTGTCGACCGGTGCCGTCACCGCGGCTGAGCGTGGTGTGCTGGACCTCACGAACTCGCGACGGACCGCCGCGGGCCTGGTCAAGCTCCGGGCGGACGCGCGACTGTTCGCCCTCGCACGGGAGCGAGCGGAGTACATGGCCGCGACGGACACGTTCAGCCACACCCAGGCGGGCGGGGTCAGCGTGTTCGACCTGATGACGCAGCAGGGCATCAAGTGGTACGGCGGCGGCGAGATCATCGCCTGGAACACGGCGGCGGCCCTCGACTACTCGGCTGCCTTTGCGGTCAAGGCCTGGATGGAATCCTCAGGCCACCGGGCCATCGTCCTCTCGTCGGGCTACAACTACGTCGGGTTCGGATTGGCGATCTCGCCGACGACCGGCAAGCGCTACTGGGCCGGCGTCTATCTCAAGGGACCGGACCGGACCGGGGCGTGGGCGAAGATCCGATCCGTCTCCAAGACGAACCTCTCAGGCCGCTACGCTCGGGTGACGATCCGGTGGACCGGGAACGACACCCGCCTCCAGGTGCTCACCGCGGGCTTTCGCTACTACCAGATCCAGAAGCGACGCGACGGCGGGGCCTGGTACACATATGGCCTGACGACGGCCACGTCGCTCTCGCGCAAGTGGAGCCGCGGCCACGTCTACGAGTTTCGCGTCCGTGCTCGCGACAAGGCCGGCAACTGGGGCTCCTGGCGCAACGTGATCATCAGGCCCTGACCGCTCCGCGGGGCCCGAGCCGGTCCCGGACCTCACCACCGAGCTTGCGGTGGCGCTCGACGCGCGGCCAGGTGATCCGCCGCGATCCGCCGAACCTGGCGTGGGCGGTCAGCGCGTGCGTGAACGCCTCGGCGAAACCCTCGGCCCGAACCGGATCGAAGCCATCCTCCCACCAGAGGCCGAGGATCCTGAGCGTGCCGGTGGCCCGGTCGATCCGGGGTTCGATCCGCCCAACGAGGCGATCGCCCCACAGCAGCGGCAGGACGTAGTAGCCCCAGCGGCGACGCGCGGCCGGAACGTAGACCTCCCAGACGTAGTCGAAGTCGAAGAGTGAGCGGAGCAGGTCCCGGTCCCACGCGAACGGATCCAGCGGCGCGAGGAACGCGACGCCGGGCGCGCCGCCGCCGGCTGCTTCTTCGGCCGGCGTCGACCGTGCCGCCCTTTCGATCAGGTCGACCTCCGATGCCAGGGCGAGTCGGGGTCCCCGGATCCCCTCGACGGCAACGGGCACGAGCTCTCCCTCCGAGATGAGCTCGTCGCGGAGTCGATATCGATCGGCGGCGGTGCGCCCGGTCCGGTACCAGATCTCGGACTGACCGCCGCTCATCCCGAGCAGCCCGTGCGCCCGATATCGGGACAGCAGCATATGGCGCCGCTGGTCGTCCGCCTCGCGACGCTCGGACAGCAGGTCGGCCGGGAACAGGCGCTCGGTCAAGTCGTAGATGCGGCGGTTGCCATCGCGACGGGCAAGCGCCAGGACGCCCGCCTCGGCCAGCGCCTCGAGGATCGCCCGGACCTGGTTCGTGGGCCGCCAGTACCAGTCGATGGCGGCACGGGGCTGGACGTCCGTCGATGACAACGGCCCTTCACGTCGGATCCGATCGAGCAGCTCCTCAACCAGGTCGGCATGGTCGCGGAATGTCGCGTCGCCATGATCGGCCCGCTCTCGATCCCATCCGATGCGGTAGTACGGCAGCTCTGCCGTCGGGAGCAGCGAGAGGCCCTTGTTGTACGCCTCGTACAGCCAGCGTTCGACGTACAGCAGCTCATCGGTCCAGGCACGCCGATAGCCGGCGATGCGCGAGGCGAGAACGAGATCGTGATTGCGGCCGGTCACGTCCAGCGGATCGAACTGGAGCGACCCGAGGCGCTCGACCACCGTGCGCACCGAAGCAGGCTCGCCCGGCAGGGAACGCGGTGGCGCGAGCAGGTGCCGAGCGACGAGGAACCGACGCGCGGTCGCGCGGTCGATGCTGAGGGAGTCGGGCACGACGCCGATGGTACGCAGGAACCG
>JAOUEG010000024.1 GCA_029858845.1 Chloroflexota bacterium
CGGTGCAGCGTCAAACGGGTCAGCGCTTCTTGCCGCGAACCTCGACGAGGTGAGCCGTCCACTCGGAGCCGCCGCGATCGATCGACGCCGAACTGCCGTGCCAGCCGCAGGTGCAGGTGATCGTCTGGGCCTGGTGCTTGTACTCGTCGATCACGTGCTTGAACGGCTCGTTGGCGGCCGGAGTCTTGATCGGTGGGCGACTATTCAAGGGGTCACTCCTACACGGCTGCGGCACGCTGTGGTGCGTCTTCGGGAGTCGATATCTTAACCGATGAGCGTGATTCCCGCTCCCGATGGCGCCTCCAGGAGACAGCCGGCCCCTCCGACCAGCGTGCCGATCGCGGCCGGATGGCCGATGTAGGGCTATCTGGGCCCGATGTGGTACCCGAGTCGACGCGGGAGGCGACTCAGTTCGCGCACCACGGGCTCCACCGACGCTCCGCGCTCCTCGGCCGACTCGCGGCGGGCCGCCGCCTCCCGGACAAGGCGCGCACCCAGATAGCGCGCCGGCTCGGGCGGGAAGGCGCGCGGCGCCGAGCCGGTCGCCAGGGGCGACGCGAGGACCGGGTCGTCCGCCCGTTCCAGGGCCCGCGCAGCGAGGATCCGACCACCCACCACGGCCGGAGCGACCCCGTTGCCGCTGTAGCCGTGGCCGTGATGGATCGGCCGCCCGCGAACGGAGCCGAACCACGGGAGATGGTCCGCGCTGACGTCGATCGGGCCGCCCCACGAATCCTCGATCCGGACGTCGCGCAGCGATGGGAAGAGGTGCCGCAGGCCCGCAGCGGCGCGTCGCGACGACAGCACATCGTCCGTGAAGGCCGGCCCGATCCGGCCACCGAAACCCGCCCGTCCGCCGCCGCCGCCGATCGCGATCCGGCCATCCGGCGTCGTGCGCAGGTAGTGGAGCGTGAAGCGTGCGTCGCTGACACCCTCGCCACCCGTCCAACCGAGGTCGGCCAGGCGGTCGGGGATCGGCTCGGTCAGGATGATGGTGGAGGACCATGTCACGAGCCGGCGACCGAACCATGGCCAGGCGGCGGCCCAGGCGTTGAGGGCGACCACGGCGCTCGCGGCGACGACCTCACCCGCTCCGACGGCGGACATCGTTCGGACCCGGACCGGGCGCCACGTCCGCGAACGGCCGGCGTGACGCACCGGCGCCCGTCGCGTCGTCGCCGCGACAGACCCCAGCCACCCAGGCTGCTGCCCGTCGATCTCCGTGACCTGCGTGCCCTCGTGGATGACGACACCCCGCTCCAGCAGGATCCGTCTAAGACCGCGAGCGAGGACGGCCGGCTGGATGGTGGCCGCGCCCGGCATGAACACGCCGCCCCGGAAGACCGGAGAGGCGACGCGCGCCCGCATCTCGTCCCGATCGAGCGGGAGATAGCGATCGCCGACCCCGAGGGCACGACATGCCGCGACCGCTTCGTCCCAGGCGCCATCCTGGGCCGGCGCCGCCGATGCCTGCAGGGCGCCCGCCTTCGTGTACCAGGCATCGACGCCGTGGGTCGCACACCATGTCCCGATCTCGTCGACTGCCCCCTCGATGGCCCGAGCGACCGCCAGGGCGCCGGCCTCGCCGTAGCGGTCGACGAGCGTCGGCAGCTCGTCCCACCAGTTGGTCACGAAACCGCCGTTGCGCCCGGACGGACCGCCGCCGCAGATGTCCGCCTCAAGCAGGACGATCCGGGCGCCCGCCTCGAGCTCGGTCGCTCGATACGCCGCCCAGAGGCCCGTGTAGCCGCCGCCCACGATGACGACGTCCGCCGTGATCGAGCCCCGCAATGGTGGCGCGGCGGCAGCCATGTGCGGCGAGGCGGCCTCCTCCTCGGCCAAAGCCTCGCGCAGCCACCAGGAGCGGCGGGACCCGGCGGGTCGGATGCCACCGAGCATCGCCGTCAGCCCCCGGCCGGCAGGAGCGAGGCGTCCACGACCTGGTCCACGGTGACCGGGTTCGGCACGAGGTCGAGGGTCGTCAGGTACTCGATCGACGCCTCCCAATCGGCCGGGTCGATCGCGCCGAACCCCCGCTCGACCTGGGCCGCGCCCGTCCAGACGTCGATCGTCGCGTCCAGGATCGCGGCCTGCGTGTCCCGGGCAGTGGCGAGGTCGGGCACCGCAGCGATGGCGGCGTCCAGCCCGACCTCCGGTTCGGCGGCGATCACGTCCATCGCCCGCAGGGTGGCGGCGACGAACGCCGCCACGGCCTCGCGCTTCGCGGTCAGCGTGGCGTCGCCGACGATCAGGCCGTTGCCCGGCAGGGGGATGATGTCGTCGACCCGCATCACGTTGACAGCCACGCCGTTCAGCTCCATGACGACCGGCTCGTTGTTGGCGAACCCCGTGGCCGCCTCCACCAGCCCCTGGGTCACCGCCTCCGCCTGGGTGAAGCCGATCTCCGAGAGCTCGATGTCGTCGGGGGTCAGGCCGGCCGACGAGAGCATGGCCTGGAGCATGATCCACGACGACCCGAAGCGGCCCGGGATTCCGACCGCCCGTCCGGCGAGATCGGCGGGTCCGTCGATGCCCGCCGAAGCCTTCGAGAAGACGATCGACGGGAACTTGCCGTAGATCGTCGCGACGTACTTGATCGGGATCCCCTGACTGGCGGCCGGGATGACGCTCGTCCCGTCGGCCAGGCCGATGTCGAGCTCGCTCTGCCCCACCAGCGCGATGACGTCGTAGTCGAAGCCGTGGCGGAACGTGACATCGAGGCCGCTGTCACGGTAGTACCCGGCCTGGTCGGCGAGGTAGAACGGGGCGAACTGGACACTGGGGATGTAGCCGAGGCCCACTGCCAGGGCGGTCGGCTCCCGGCTGGGTTCGGTCGACGCGGATTCCGCAGGGCTGGGCAAGGTCGACGGCGCCGACGTGCCGTCCGGGCTTGCCGCGGGCGAAGCGACGGATCCGCCCCCCGCACAGGCCCCCGTGATCAGGCTGAGCAAAGCCAGGATGGCGACGGCGAGGGTGGGGCGATGGGCTCGGGACGACACGGGACCTCCGGGATGAAGCACGGCTAGCGGGCACCGACCACGCGGCGCTCGACGAGGACGACGGCGAGATAGAGCGCGATCCCCACGAACGAGATGAGCAGGAGGGTAGCGAACATGAGCGGGATGTCGAACAGCGAGCCCCGGGCGAGGTTGATCAGGACGCCGAGACCGCGCTCGGCGCCGGCCCACTCCCCCACGATCGCGCCGACCACCGCCAGCGTGACACCGACGCGGATGCCACCGAGGATGGACGGCAGCGCCGCCGGGATCTCGAGGGTGGTGAGGATCTGGCGCCGGGTCGCGCGAAGCGACCGCCCAAGCTCCAGCAGCCGCGCGTCCACCGACCGGATGCCGACCATCGTCGCGATCGCCACGGGGAAGAAGACGATCAGGGCGCAGATGACCACCTTGCCCACGAGCCCGGGACCGAACCACAGTGCGATGAGCGGCGCGAGCGCCAGGATCGGTGTCGCCTGCGCAGCGACGAGATAGGGCGACAACAAGCGCTCGACGAACGCGCTGCGCGCGAGCGCATACCCGGCGATGAGGGCGAAGCCGGCCCCGACCGCGAACCCGAGCGTCACCTCGAGCAGCGTGGTGGCGAGATGCGGCCCGATCGTCCCGTCCGCCCAGGCCGTGACGAACCGGTTCAGGACCGCGATCGGCGCCGGCAGGATGAACGGCGGGAAGCCGCTGATCACGACGACCGCCTGCCAGAGCAGGAGGAAACCGGCGAGGGCCGCGAGAATGGGCACGATCGAGCTCTGCCTCATGATGCGGCTGCCAGCGAGGCTTCGTCGGACGGGTCGCCGGCTTCGCCCAGGTGACGGCGCACCTCCCGCGCGGTACGCGACACGACCCCCTCGTCGAGGTCCGCGATGGACCGGGGCCGCGACAGCGGGACCGCGATATCCGCCACGATCCGCCCAGGGCGGGCCGACATGACCACGATCCGATCGGCCACGAAGATCGCCTCGGCGATGCTATGGGTGACGAGCAGGATGGTCGTCGCGGCGCGCTCCCAGAGATGGAGCAGTTCCAGGTCGAACCGCTCCCGACTGAGGGCGTCCAGGGCACTGAACGGCTCGTCCAGCAGCAGCACCTCCGGTTCGAGCGCGAGGGCGCGCGCGAGGGCGACCCGCTGGCGCGTCCCGCCCGAGAGCTCGGCCGGCCGGTTGACCACCACGGAACGATCGATGTCGACGAGCTCCGTGAGCTGCTCCAGACGTTCCCGCTGCCGCTCCGCCGACCAGCCCGCGAGCTCGAGTGGGTAGGTGATGTTGGCTGCGGCCGATCGCCACGGCAGGAGACGCGGCTCCTGGAACACGAGCCCGATGCGCGGATCCGGACCGGGGATCGGGGCCCCATCGAGCGCCATGACACCGGCGCTCGGGGTGAGCAGGCCGGCAGCCACGCGCAAGAGGGTGGACTTCCCGCACCCGTTCGGTCCGATCAGCGCCACGATGCCGCCGCCCGGCACGGCCAGGTCGATGCCGCCCAGGACCGGAAGGGTCCCGCCGCCGCGTACCGGGAAGGAAAGCTCGACGCCTCGTGCCATGAGTGAGCCGCGGCCGTTCACGACGCCGAGTCCGTGAGCGGCCGGAGGACCGGCGCGATCGCCGGATACAGGGCCGTGTAGGCCGCATAGGTCCGATCGTAGACGCCCGACATATCGGGCCGCGGTGCGAGCTCGTGATCGATCCGCGTCATCGCCCGGATCGCGGTTCGGGTATCCGGATGGATCGCCACGCCCACCGAGCCGAGGATCGCCGACCCGAGGACGGCGGTCTCGAGGACCGCCGGAACCAGGACCCGGAAGCCCGTGACGTCCGCCTTGATCTGGTTCCAGGTGTCGCTGCGCGCCGGGCCGCCGCAGGTTCGCATCGCCGTCACCCGAACGCCCGCGGCAAGCATCGGTGCGGACACGTGGCGGAGGGCCAGGGCGCTGGCCTCCATGATCGCCCGGGCGATGTGTCCCCGCCCGTGGGCGAGCGTGAGCCCGGCCAGGACTCCGGTCGCCGAAGGATCCCAGATGGGCGAGCGCTCGCCGGCGAGATACGGCAGGAACACGAGCCCGTTCGCACCTGGGGCGGTCGCCCCGGCCTCGTCGATGAGGCGTTCGGTCGTCATGGCGCCGTCGATCACCTCGTCGCGGAACCAATCGAAAGCTCGACCGGTCGCGGCCATGGCCGCGCCAACGCTGTAGCGTCCCTCGAGCGGTGCCGGCGATACGAACGCCCCGGGCACGTCCAGCGGCCGGTCCCAGTACACGCCGAAGCCACCGGCCGAGCCGCCTGGATCGTAGGCGTCGCCGGGCTCCAGGAGCCCGGCTCCGAGGTAGCTGGCGAACGCGTCGTTCGTGCCTCCGGCCACGGGGATGCCCCGGCGCAGGCCGAGCGCGGCCGCCGCGCTGTCGCTCAACTGCCCGACCACGGCGCCCATCGCCCCCTCCGGCGGACGACGATCGACGCGGAGGCCGGTCGCCGCAGCCGCCCGGCCGGGATCGGGCGTGATCTGGTGCGCGACCAGCGGCGCGACCGCCTCGCCCGTGAGTCGGAAAGCGAGCCACTCCCATGTCGTGAGGTACCAGCGCGTGGTCGCGGCCGTCGCCGGCTCGTGTCGCTCCATCCAGAGCGCCGCCGGGAGCGGTCCGAGGCCCCAGCCGCCGACTCCGGTGGCGGCCTCCAGCTCGGCCGCCTCCGCCGCCGATCGCGTGTCGAGGAAGGTGATGGCCGGGCGGGTCGCCTCACCACGGGAATCCACCGGGACGAGGGTCGGGCCGTGGCCGTCCACGCCGATCGCCACCACGTCGATGCCGTCGGTGGCGGCCGTCAGGTGGAGCGCACGGACCGCGCCGACGACGGCGGACCACCATGACCCGGGATCCTGCTCGGCCCAGCCAGGCCCGTGCCCGACCTCGAGGCCGTAGCCGGCCCGGGCGATCCCCAACAGGCTGCCGTCCGGTCGCACGAGACCGGCCTTGACCTCCGTGGTCCCGAGGTCGATGCCCATGATCGCGTCGGTCATGGCGTTCGCCCCGAGACGGGCGTCCGTGCGCCGAGGTCCACGACCGCCTCGGCGGTGGCGACGTCCGTGACCAGCGTGCGGACGACACCGGCACGAAGGGCACCCAGGATGGGGCGGACCTTGCTCTCCCCGGCCGCCACCCCGATCGAGGACGGGACCCGCCCGAGGGTCCGGGCGTCGAACGCGAGCACCCGCTCGCGGAGTTCCGGGCAGACGAACACGCCATCGAGGTCGAACGGAGCGATGAGGACCTCGCCCACCGCGCCGGCGCGCTCGAGGTGGGCCATGACCTCTGGCCCGACCGAGGCCACGCCCCACGACGGACCGCCGATGCCGAACAGGGCCACGTCCAGGTGGTCCCACAGGTCGCGGACCGCCTGGACCCCCGCGTGGGCCTCCAGGGCGCGCTTCGTGGCCGAATCGTCCAGCAGCCCGGGCGCCATCAGGCCATGCGGAAGGGCGCTGAAGGCATCGGCGACCCGCCGGAACGGATCCCGCTCCGGGCCCGGGGTCCAGTAACCGCCGGCCAACGGTACGACCGTCGCGGCGACCGGCGTGGCACCGTCCTCGAGGGCATCCGCGACGGCACTCACGGAGGCGCCGTCCCCGATCCCCACGATCTCGCCGTCCCGAACGGTTCCGCGCAGCACCTGCGCCGCCAGCCTCCCGACCATCCGGCGGCCGAGATCCTCGGGCCCGGTCACCGTCGGGGCCAGGTGGACCGCGTCGAGGCCGTATCTGCGACGGAGTGCCTCGGCGGCGGGCGACTCGGCCGTGGTGCGGTCCACGATGCGGATCTCGACGATCCCCTCGGCGCGGGCACGCTTGAGCAGGCGGCTGACCTGCGGGCGGGTCACACCGAGGCGCTCCGCGATGGCGTTCTGCGTCTCACCCAGCTCGTAGTAGAGGCGGCTCGCCTGGACCAGCTGCTCGAAGTCGCTCATCGTGGCCGCCGACCGGTCCGCCCCCGCAGGCATCCGCTGCGCACAGATGTTCTGAACAGATGTGCATCCATACCGGCGCATCATCCACGCTGCGGGCGACGGACGTCAAGGCCGGGTCGCGCCGGCGCATCCGGACGGCGGCGATCCCGCCAGGCGCCGGGGCCGCCGGGTCACGTGCCCGGGTGCTAGAGCACGCGCCCCGGATTGAGCAATCCCTGGGGGTCCAGCGCGGTCTTGATGGCGCGCATGACCCGCACCGCATCGCCGCCGCGCTGCGGCTCCAGCCATTCGGTCCGGGCCGAGCCGATGCCGTGTTCGCCGGTCACCGTGCCCCCCAGGTCCAATGCCGCCCGGTAGAGATCCTGCTGAACGGCCCTGGTGATCTCCGCGGCTCGCGGATCGCCACGCTCCAGGATGAGGTCGGGATGGAGGTTGCCGTCCCCCGCGTGACCGAAGGTCCCGATCCGGACCTCGTGTTTCGCGGCGATCTCCTGCACCGCTCGGAGCATGTCCGGGACCCGAGACCGCGGCACGCCGACATCCTCCATCTTCACCTCGCCGATGCGCTCCAGGGCCCAGTGCGCGGCGCGGCGCGCCTCGCGAAGCAGGTCGGCCTCGGCCGGGCTCTGTGAGCGGACGGTGAATGTCGCGCCGCTGGCCGTGCAGGCGTCCTCGGCGCGTGTCAGCTCGTCGTCCGCCGCCGACCCGGGGAGATCCGATTCGACCATGAGCATCGCGGCCGCCTCGCGATCCAGGCCGAGCCCGTGCATGTCATCGACCGCGCGGATGACGAGCTGGTCCATCAGCTCGAGCGTCACCGGACTGACACCGGCCGTGGCGATCGCCGCAACCGCCTTGCCGGCGGCTTCCAGGCTGGGGAAGAAGGCCAGCAGTGTCGACCGCGGAGGTGGCGCGGGACGCAGGCGAAGGGTTGCCTCCGTGATCAGCGCCAGGGTCCCCTGCGACCCGACGATCAGGTGGGTCAGTGAGTAGCCGGCAACGTCCTTGATGTTCTTGCCTCCGGTCCGCAGGACCGTCCCGTCAGCCATCACGACCTCCAGCCCGAGGACTGATTCGCGGGTCTGGCCGTACTTGACGCAGCACAGTCCGCCCGCGTTCGTCCCGAGGTTGCCGCCGATGGAACAGGTCTCGAAACTCGCGGGATCGGGCGCATAGAACAGGCCGTGTCCCGCGACGGCGGCCTTCAGGGTCGCATTGATGACGCCGGGCTGGGTGACGACACACAGGTTGTCGCGGTCGATCTCGAGGATCCGGTCCATCGCGGTGAACGCCATGGTGAGCGCGCCTTCGATCCCCGTGGCTCCACCGCTGAGCCCGGAGCCGGCGCCGCGCGGCACGATCGGGATGTCGTACTCGGCGCAGATCCGGACGAGCGCAGCCACCTGGGCCGTATCCGATGGCAGGGCGACCGCCCCGGGCAGACCCGAGGCCAGGTACGTGGTCTCGTCGCGCTGGTACGAGGCCCGATCGACCGGATCGGTGAGGAGCCGAACCTGGGGGATGCGGGCGCGGACCGCCGTGATGAATGCCTCGGTGACGATGCCGTTGGCCATGCCCCGAAGTCTACGTGGCGAAGACGACCGGACGGGCTGATCGCTCGGGTGGGACGGGAACGTCGCAGACGGCCGCCGACCGTTCTGGGAGTACGATGGCGATCGGATGCCCGGACCGCGGCGGAACCCCGCCCTCTTGCTGGCCGCCCTTGCAGCGCTCCTCGTGGTGGCGTCGGCCGCGCCGGCGGCGGTCGCCGGGCGCGCCATGGGGCCCGGGGCGACCACCTTCGCGCCGGCTCCTGGGCCGGCGACATCGGCGATCGAGCCCGGTTCGGTCGGCAGGTCCAGCCTGGATGTGCGGGCGACGTACGCCACGACGCTCCGCCTGTCGTACGGCACGCGTCGGTTCGCCGTCCACTCGGCGGCGACGATCACGAACATGTCCGACGGCCCGATCGACCGCGTCGAGCTGAACACGGCGGCAGCCCGGCTTGGCTCCCTGAAGCTGACGTCATCGCTGGTGGATGGCAGGGCTGTCGCGGCCAGGATCTCCGACCAGACGATCATCGTGCCCCTCGGCGGGATCCTTCCGAGCGGCGCGACCACGGTCGTCAGGGTGAAGTACACGGCCACCCTGCGGACCTCGCTGTCCGGCTCGTCGTGGCTCTTCACCAAGGCACACGGCATCGTCAACGCCTACCGTTGGCTCCCGTGGGTGAGCCGCCGCACGCCGTTCGACCGCCCGAACCACGGCGACCCCTTCGTGACCACGACCAGCCCGTTCGTCCGGCTGACGGTCATCACCGACCGCAAGCTCGTCATCGCAACGAGCGGCGATCGCGTGTTCCGGAGTGCGGATGGACGGACCCAGCGGTTCGAGGCCCGGGACGTCCGCGACATGACGGTCAGTGCCGCGCCGGATTTCCGGACGCGCGCGACCAAGGTCGGCGACACCACGATCCGCTACTACTACCGCTCGTCGGCCAACGCGGCAGCGACCCTGGACGCGGCATCTCGGGCGTTCCGCTCGATCCAGGCGCGACTGGGCGACTACCCCTACCCCACCTTCAACGTCGTCCAGTCGGCCGGCGGCTACGGGATGGAGTCCCCGCGGATGATCTGGATCCCGTACGGGGTCTCCTCCACCAACCTCCGCTACCTCGTGGCCCATGAGACCGCCCACCAATGGTTCTACGGGATGGTCGGCAACGACCAGGCGCGGCAACCCTTCGCCGATGAAGCCGCTGCCGACTTCGTGGCGCGCTACGTCACCGGGACGAAGCGGTCCAGCCGCTGCCCGACCGGTCGCCTCGACCGGACGATCTACGAGTACACCGCGCGCTGCTACTACGAGAAGGTCTACATCCAGGGCGGCAACCTGATCGACGCGGCGCGCCGGGCGATGGGCTCGACCGCGTTCTGGGCCGCCCTGCGCCGCTACGTCGAGGTCCAGCGCGGCGGCCTGGTGAGGAACGTGACGCTCCTTCAGGCGCTCGATGACGCGACGCCGCTCGACCTTGGACGCCGGCTGTTCGCCGCGCGATTCCCGCGCGACTACTGACGGCGATCGCTCGCCCGCGGTGACACCCACGCGCGGTGGCACGCCGTAGGACCATGCGGTACAGTGCCGCTCGATCGCCGACCGGATCGCGACACGCCTGACAAGGGTGTGTCACGCCTGCGACGGTCCACGAACGACCCACCGACCGACATCCGGGGGAGGAACGATGCCGAACGGCAAGCCGAACATCCTTGTCCTTTGGGGCGACGACATCGGGATCAGCAACCTGAGTTGCTACAGCGACGCCCTGATGGGGTACCGAACCCCCAACATCGACCGCATCGCGGACGAGGGTGCCCGGTTCACGGACTACTACGGTGAGCAGAGTTGCACGGCCGGCCGAGCCGCCTTCATCACCGGCCAGAACCCGTATCGGACGGGCCTGACGAAGGTCGGGATGCCCGGAGCGGATCTCGGCCTCCGTCCCGAGGATCCGACGATCGCGACGGCCCTCAAGGCCCAGGGCTACACCACGGGTCAGTTCGGCAAGAACCACCTCGGCGACCGCGACGAGTTCCTGCCGACCGCCCATGGTTTCGACGAGTTCTTCGGCAACCTCTACCACCTCAATGCCGAAGAGGAGCCGGAGCACGCCGACTATCCCGATCCGGCCGACTTCCCGCGCTTCCGCGATCGGTTCGGACCGCGCGGCGTGATCCACAGCTGGGCGGACGGCCGAATCGAGGACACCGGGCCGCTCACCCGGAAGCGGATGGAGACGATCGACGACGAGATCGTCGAACCGGCGCAACGGTTCATCCGCGACGCCGTCGATGACGAAACGCCGTTCTTCGTCTGGTTCAACACGACCGGCATGCACTTTCGGACCCACATCGCGGAGGAGATCCGCGGCCAGGCCGGTCGCTGGCAGTCCGCCTACCACGATGCGATGGTCGAGCACGACAAGCGCATCGGGCGAATGCTCGATCTCGTCGATGAGCTCGGGATCGCGGACGACACGCTCGTCGTGTACTCGACGGACAACGGCCCGCACATGAACACCTGGCCGGACGCCGGGATGACCCCGTTCCGCAACGAGAAGAATTCCAACTGGGAGGGCGCCTACCGGGTCCCGGCACTTGCCCGCTGGCCTGGTCGGATCGCACCGGGCACGGTGTTCAACGACATCGTCAGTCACAACGACTGGTTCCCCACCTTCCTCGCGGCCGCCGGCGAGCCCGACATCGCCGCCAAGCTCAGGGCCGGCCACGACCTGGATGGCACCACCTATAAGGTCCACCTCGACGGGTTCGATCAGCTGCCGTATCTGACCGGCGAGACGGAGCAGAGCCCGCGGACGTACTTCTTCTACGTCAGCGACGACGGTGACCTGACCGCTCTGCGGTTCCACAATTGGAAGGTGGTCTTCCTCGAGCAGCGGGCGACCGGCACCCTCGAGGTCTGGGCCGAACCGTTCACCGAGCTCCGGGTCCCCAAGATCTTCAACCTGCGGACGGATCCGTACGAGCGCGCCGACATCACCTCCAACACCTACTACGACTGGCTGCTCGACCATGCGTTCCTGGTCGTCCCGGCCCAGGCGTTCGTCGCCCAGATGGCCGCCACCCTGCAGGAGTTCCCTCCCCGGCAGGAGGCCTCGAGCTTCACCGTCGGTGCCATGCTCGAGAAGCTCAAGGCCGGTCTCGCGAGCGCGTGAGCTCGAGCCGCGCGGTCCGTGGGTGACTGACCGTTGACATCGATGGGACGACATGGAGCGGGCGGCGCGACGCTGGCGCCGCTCGCAGCGATCCCCGCCGGTCGGTTCCTGATGGGCTCGGATCTCCATCAACCGGAAGAGGCTCCGGCCCACCCGGTCTACGTCGACGCGTTCTCGATCGAGATCCACCCGGTCACGAACGAGCAGTTCTCCGCCTTCGTCGAGGCGACCGGCTACCGGACCGTCGCAGAGCGTCCGCTCGACCCGGCCGATTTTCCCGGGGCACCCCCGCAGAACCTGGTGGCCGGGTCGCTGGTCTTCACGCCGACCCCTGGTCCGGTGGACCTGCGCCACATCAGCCAGTGGTGGACGTGGACGCCCGGGGCGTCGTGGCGACATCCGGAAGGCCCGGGCAGCGACACGAGCGCACGTGGTCGTCATCCCGTCGTGCATGTGGCGTTCGAGGATGCCTCCGCCTATGCAGCCTGGGCCGGCCGCGAGATCCCGACCGAGGCCGAGTGGGAGCGCGCCGCGCGCGGCGGCGTGGATGGCCGTGCGTTCTGGTGGGGCGACGAGCCTCGGCCCGGAGGCCGCCGGCTGGCGAAGTACTGGGAGGGACGCTTCCCCTGGAAGAACGACGCGTCCGACGGGTACGACCGGACCGCTCCGGTGGGCACGTACCCGCCCAATGACTTCGGCCTGCTCGACATGACCGGCAACGTCTGGGAGTGGACCACGGACTGGTACGTCGGGAGCCATGCGCCGGGCGAGGAGAAGGCGTGCTGCGTTCCCGACAATCCGCGCGGCCCCGAGATGGAGGACAGCTACGACCCGGCCCAGCCACAGTTCCGCATCCCTCGACGGGTGATCAAGGGCGGATCGTTCCTGTGCGCCGACGAGTACTGCCAGCGATATCGCCCGGCCGCACGGCGCCCTCAGATGGTGGACACGGGCATGAGCCATATCGGCTTCCGCTGCATCGTCCGCGGCGACGACCGTGCTTCGGTGACCGGTCGGGTCTAGATCCTGCCCCAGGGCATCAGTCGATCCTCATCCGGCGGTCGGCGGCGATCGCCTGCGGCATCTGGCGGAACGCCGCCGGAAGCAGCGGACGCCAGGCTCGCCAGGTGGCGATGAGCCAGCGCGACACCGCCGTCTCGAGCGGCCCCCAGCGGAACCCGTACTCACGGCGGACGGCATCCGGCAGCAGCCCCAGGGCCGGCCAGAGCGTCCAGTCGTACAGCCGCGACGGGACGGGCACGGCGCCCAGGACCCCCGGCAGGGGTGGATGGAGGATGGCGTCGGCCAGGTCCCGGGCCGTCGGCGTGACGTGGACCGGGCCGCCGGGGCCGATGGCATCGGCAAGGTAGCGCTCGAACGACGCGAGATCGCGTGGCAACAACCCGGCCGGGATCCCGAAGGCGCGTCCCACGGGGATCGTCTCCTCGTAGAAACGGGCGGCCCGACCCCGCGGCAGCGGCTCCAGCCATGCGTCGTAGGCCACCAGCGTCGAATCAACCAGCGTCGCGTGCACCCACAGGGACAGATCGGGGTCGCGAGCCGCATAGCCGGGCCCGACCACGGACCGGTGCAGGTCGTTCAAGCGGCGGATCTCCGAACGGGCCGCGGCCGACGTCCCGTAGATGATGCGCAGGTAGCTCCGCAACGTCCCGTCCAGGCGACGCCACGGGTCCGACCGGAAGTCCGAATGCTCGGCGACACCGGCGGCGACCGACGGATGCGCGATCTGGAGCAGCAGGGCCCGGGGGCCGGCACCCAACAGCAGCATGGCCTCGCGGTCCAATCGCCACGCCTCTGAATCGGGACCGAACAGACCGGGATCCGGCGCGGTGGCCCGGTCGCTCCCGGAGCCAACGCGCGCCGTCATCGGGACGCCCACC
>JAOUEG010000025.1 GCA_029858845.1 Chloroflexota bacterium
GACCACGCCCAAGCCGACGACGGCCGCCAAGCCGACGACCACGCCCAAGCCGACGACGGCCGCCAAGCCGACCACTCGAACGCGTACCTCAGCGGCCACGAGATCGGTATCCAGCACGCGTAGCCGGAGGTCCCTTCACCCCGCCACCGAGCCCGATCCCGGCTCCTCGTGACGTCGAGAAGCTGTCACCAGCGCTGCGCCGCTTGACGGCACGTCCTCCGATCGGCGCCGCGGTCGACCTCGGTTCGAATTCGGTCCACTTGCTCATCGCCGCGATCGCAGGGCATCAACTCCGACCGCTCGTCGACGAGTCCGTGTTCCTGGGCCTTGGCGCAGCCGTGGATACGCGGGCCCATCTCGGCGCCGCCGCCCGCGCGGAACTCGCCCAGGCGCTGTTTCGATATGCGACCACCGCGCGTCAGCTCGGGGCGGCCGGGATCACGTTCTTGGGGACCGAGCCGATCCGGCGAGCCGCGGATGCCGAACGCGTCGTCCATGAGGTGGAGTCCATCAGCGGCGTTCCGCTGCACGTCCTCAGCCACGAGGAGGAGGCCTACCTGACCCTGATCGGCGTGACCCACGGGCGACCGGTCACGCACGAGACCCTGGTCGTGGACATCGGCGGGGGGAGCAGCGAGTTCTGCGCCGTCGGGCCCGGCGGCCGAGCTCGCGCAGCCGGCCTGCGGATCGGATCGAACCGGTTGACGGCGGAGCGCGTCCGGACGGATCCTGCCAGCGACGATGAGATCGCGCGGATGCTCGCAGACGCCGATGAGTTGCTGCGCGGCGCGATCGATGCGCACCCTTCCGAGGTGGTCGTCGTCGGCGGCACCGCATCCAACCTGCTCAAGGTCACGAATGCCGGCACGGGTGACACGACGATCACCCGCGCGAGGCTCGCGGAGGCGCTGGCCAACCTGACAACCGCCCCCGCCGAGGTCACGGCCGAGCGCTACCTGCTGAACCCGACGCGCGCCCGGATCCTGCCGGCCGGTGCGGTCATCGTGGATGCGCTCATGCGCCGCTACGGCATCGACCGTGCTCGGGTCTCGGAAGCGGGCATGCGCGAGGGCGCGATCCTGGTCGCCGATCACCTGCCGCGCGGATGGCGCGACCGCCTGACGGAGCTCGCTCATGGATGGCGGACCTGACCAACCGCCTGCCGAGATGCCTAGAGGCCTGCGACCACCCGGCCTAGAGAGCGCCGGAAGCGCAGCCCCGCTACACCTCGCCAGGTCGGTCCGATCGTTCGTCGCAGGCGAGCGACCTCGCGCTCTCGGTCCACGAGGTATCGCCCGATCGCGGCACTTTCCAACCCACTGAGATCGCCGGCGTGCTCGACGAGGAACGTCCGTGCCATGGCTGCGGTCACATCTGCGTCGTGCATCAGGCCCAGGTGGTCCTGTAGCGCGGTAACGCGGGCGATCAGTGGGCCCGACTCGTCGCCGAGGGCCTCCCGGACGAACTCGAGGGCGTAGCGCAACCACTTCGCCGCGATGCGGAGATCGTGGAGCGTCTCCACGTCGGCCCAGCGCAGCACGGCCTCGTAGCCCCGGACACCCTCGTAGGCGGCCCAGATCCGCGAGGGTGCCGTATCTCGCACGCGGTGCGGTTGCACCGGTCCGACGGGCAGCACGAGGGCACCTTCCGTTCGGACGAAGTCGCGATAGTCGTCCACCCATCGGCGGTAGTGGTCCGAGTCCAGTTCCCGCAGCAGGAGGATCCGAGCGTCATCGCGGTGGGCGCGCCAGGACGCGAGGAGCGGCTCGAGGGCCCGTTGTTCGCTGGCCGGCAGGTCGTGGCGGTAGGCATCCGCTGCCTCCAGCTGGACGTCCAGGTCGCGAACGGCCCCGAGCCTGGACGCGGTCTCACGCAGGCCGTTGCGATACCGGCGGGTCCGCTTCGCCCGGAACGCCTCCCCGAAGATCCGCCACGCGGCGCGCTGGCGTCGGGTCGCGACCCGCATCTTATGGAGGTCCTCCGGATCCGTGCCCGCACGGGTCCCCGCTTCATAGTCGAGCATCCGAGCCAGGTGGAACCGCATCACCTTCCTGCCGGCCTCGGCGATGTGGTCGTCCGCCGTCACGCCCGGTGACTTGCCCACGATCAGCTTCGTCGCGGCGGCGATATCGGCCGCCGACGGCCCCTCGCCGACGGACGCGGTTTCCGGCGTTGCCTCGACATCGGTCGTAGCCTCGCCGGTCGCGGCCACTCCGGGTTCCGCAGCCGAGCCGGATCCGCCGTTGCCGTCCGTGTCGTCCAGATCGGGTACCGCGTCAGCGCTGGCCGACACCGGCTCATGCGCCAGCTCGGCCCCGGCGTCGAGTCCGTCGCCGTCGTCGTCCGCAGCCCGCTCCCCGACGGCCCGGAGTGCCGCCTCGAGCTTGCTCGTCTCGGCGAGCCGCAGACCGGGCTCCTTCGACAGCCGTTCCGCGAGTGCCTCGAGCGCGGTCTCGTCGCCGCGAACGAGTTCGGCCTCGAGTTCGACGAAGTGATCGATCAGCCGGCCCTGGGCCACGACATCCACCTCGTCCAGGCTCAATTCGATCCTGGCCCCGGTCGCCCGCAATTGGCGCTGCCGGCGCAGCTGCCGGATCGTCACGAGCTCCACGAGGGGGCCATCGCCGGCGTGTTCCAGGACGAGCGACCGGGCATCGGACGGTGGCCAATCGGCCGCCGGCGCCACCCGGTCAGCGGGTCCCTCGATCTCGACCCGGTGGACGGCTCCGCTCGGCCCGTTCGATCTACCCAACGACTTGATGGAAACCCGCGTCTCCGACCCCGTCTTGCGAAGGCGCACCGCAAATCCAGCTCGCGACAGGGAGCCATCGGTCGTATCGACGTAGCGGTCCTCCTGCTGGACCGTCCGGGCTCGTGCTCCCGCGGTGAACACGCCCACCCGATTAGCGGAGATGAGCCGTTCGGCGGCGGCCTTGTCCGTGACGCGGTACTTGAGCTCCACCTCCACCGGATCGGTATCCGGGGCGCGATCGGTCATCGGTCCATCCGTCATGCCCGTGGGTCCAGCGATCCCGTCCCGGCGCCGGGCCGGTGCGGCGTGGCGGCGATGGCCCCCTGCTCGAGGGCCCGCTCCTTGAACGTTTCGAACGTGTCGATGCTGCCCGGACGTCCGGCCAGGACCTCCGTGCGCACCCAGCTCGAATCCGGCTGGAGCTGCCAGGAGCGTCGATCGTCGGCCAGCATCACCTCGATGATGTCGGCCAGGTGCGCCCGGGCCTCGCTGTCCTCGACCGGGACGACCGCTTCCACGCGGCGATCGAGGTTTCGATCCATGAGATCCGCCGACCCGATGTACCAATCCCAGTCGCCGCCGTTCTGGAACCCCCAGATCCTGGAATGCTCAAGGAACTCGCCGATGATCGACCGGACGCGGATCCGCTCCGAGATGCCCGGGACGCCTGGCTGAAGCGAGCAGGCACTGCGGACGATCAGGTCGATGTCCACGCCCGCCATGGACGCTCGGTACAGCGCCTCGATGACCGCTTCGTCCACGATGGCGTTGGTCTTCACCACGATCCGGGCGGGCCGGCCGGCGGCCGCGTGGGCGACCTCGCGATCCACCAGCTCGAGGAAGCCGCTGCGAAGGCTGTGCGGGGCCACGAGCAGGCGGCGGAAGGTCCGTTGGCGGGAGAGTCCGGTCAGGACGTTGAACAAGTCCGTGACGTCGGCCCCTATCTCCGGACGGGCCGTCAGGAGGCCGAGATCCACGTAAAGGCGGGCGGTCTTGGGGTTGTAGTTGCCGGTCCCGATGTGCACGTAGCGGCGCAGACCGGAACCCTCTCGCCGCACCACGAGCGCTGTCTTGGAGTGGGTCTTGAGGCCCACCAGGCCGTACACCACGTGGGCTCCGGCACGCTCCAGCTTGCGGGCCCAGATGATGTTGGCCTCCTCATCGAAGCGGGCCTTGATCTCAACCAGGACGACGACCTGCTTGCCCCGCTCCGCCGCCCGGATCAGCGACTGGACGATGGGGGAGTCGCCGGAGGTCCGGTACAGCGTCTGCTTGATGGTCAGCACATCGGGATCGTCCGCGGCCTGGGTGATGAAGCGCTCGACCGACGCCGCGAACGAGTCGTATGGATGGTGGACGAGGATGTCGCCCGCTCGAAGCGCCGCGAACACGTCGGCAGGCTCGTCCTCGTCCGGCGGCATGAGGCGCGCCGGGGTCACGGGGGTCCACGGCGCCGCCTTCAGGTCCGGCCGGTCCATCTCGGTGATCTGCCACAGGGCCGTGAGGTCCAGCATCCCCGCGACCTCGTAGACGTCATCCGGCTCCAGGCCCAGCCCGCGCATCAGCACCGTTCGGGTGGCCGCCGGCATGGAGCGCTCCACCTCGAGCCGGACCGCCGCACCGAAGCGCCGGCGGCGGAGCTCCTCCTCGATCGCCATCAGGAGGTCATCCGCCTCGTCCTCCTCGAGGGCGAGGTCGGCGTTGCGGGTGACGCGGAACAGGTGGCTGTCGACGACCTCCATGCCCGTGAACAGCTCGTCGAGGTTGGCCTCGATGACCTGGTCGATCGGGATGAAGCGGGACGGCTCCACCTCCAGGAGTCGGGGCAGGATCTGCGGCACCTTGACCCGGGCGAAGACGTTCTCCTTGGTCTCCGGGTCGCGCAGGCCCACGGCGATCGAAAGGCTCAGCGTGGAGATGTACGGAAACGGATGACCGGGATCTACGGCGAGCGGGGTGAGGACCGGGAAGATCTCGTCGTGGAATCGCTGGCGGAGCGCGTCGTGGTGCTCGGGCACGGCGGCGTAGTCGAGGATCTGGACGCCTTCCCTGTCCAGGGACTGGCGCAGGTCGAGGAAGATCGAGGACTGGTCCGCAACGAGGTCCAGCACTCGGGAGCGAGCGGCCGCCAGCTGCTCGCCGGGGGTGCGGCCATCGGGAGCCCGGGCGACGGTCCCGACTTCGACCTGCTGGCGGAGGCCCGCGATCCTGACCTGGAAGAACTCGTCGAGGTTGCCGGCGAAGATGGCCAGGAACTTGGCCCGCTCGAGCAGGGCGTTGCGCGCGTCGCGTGCCTCATGAAGGACGCGAGCATTGAACTCGATCCACGACAGCTCGCGGTTGAGGTACGGGAGGTCAGTGGCCCGCTTCGACGGCCGTCGCGTGCGTGACGGAGTCAGCGGTCGCGCGGGTGCTCCCGGTTCGACGGCCATCTGGGCGTGCGGCTCCTGGGCTGGATTCCTGCGGGCCGTGGTCCATGCCGGAGGCGACCCGACTGGCGGCCGAGGATAGCACGGACCGGCTCCGGGCCAGCAGAGCCCAAAGTCCTATTCAGCCGTCGTGGGACGCCGATCGTGTCCTGGAGCACGCCTCGCACGGACAATGATGGCGCAGGAGACCGAACGTGTAGAAGCCGGTCGCGTGACCGTCCCCCCAGGTGGGGGCCACGGCGTAGTTGCCGACCAGCTGCATGTCGACCAGGCGCGTCTGCTCGGGCGTGAGGGTCGGATCGCTGTCCAGCCACCCGGGCAGGCCGGCTTCGCCGCGACAGTACGCACACGGGCAGAGCCAGCGCAGGGCCACGAGGTCGAAGGTCGTGGCGTGTCCGTCCGCCCACTCGACGGCCAGCGTCCCGCCCGCCCGGTCGGCGTGGATGGTCCGAGGTGTGGTGGATGGCGCGATCGGATCGGTCGGTGAGGTCACGGCGCGATCGTCGCACATCCGCGGCGAACCGGGCCGGTCGCGTATCGTGTCGGCAGGCGAGCCGAAGCTCACTGCATGTCGAGTGTGTCGCCTGCGTCCCGTTCGCACGACCGGAGCAGGAGGATCGCGATGCCCCAGGACCCCCCGGCATCCATGCCCGATGCCTACCGCGCGGACCCGTTGGCCGTCGCGGCTTCCCTCCGCGTCGATCCGGGCGAGGGTCTGACCGCGGATGAGGTCGCTCGACGAGCCGCGATCAGCGGTCCCAACGACCTCGAGCCCGAGCGGCGTCCATCCGTGCTGGCGATGATCTGGGAATCGGCGACCGAGCCGTTCATCATCCTGCTGTTCGTAGCCGGTCTCGCCGCTGTCGCGCTGGGAGAGGTGCGCGACGGGCTCCTCATCCTGGTCGCCCTGATCCCGATCATCGGGGCGGATGTCGTCACCGAGTACCGGGGCGAACGCGCGCTCGAGGCACTGCGGGCGGCTGCGGCGCCGCAGGCTCGGGTCCGGCGCGGCGGGCTCATCAGCGAAGTGCCGGCGGCCGACCTGGTACCGGGCGACATCGTGTTGATCCGGGCGGGCGACGTGGTCCCGGCCGACCTCCGGCTCGCCGTGGCAGAGCGCCTGCTGCTCGATCGAAGCTCATTGACCGGCGAATCCGTCCCGGAGGCCGGTTCCGTAAAGGCCGATCCGACCGCGACGCCGCTGGTCGACCGTCGAGCCATGGCCTACGCGGGAATGGGAGTCGTCGGCGGTCGAGCCGAGGGGATCGTCGTCGCGATCGGCCAGTCGACCGAGGTCGGCCGGATCGCCAGTGGCCTGGTGCCTTCCGACCGGCGCCGTTCGCCATTGCAGGCCGAACTGGATCGCCTCGTCCGGATCCTTCTCGTGGTGGCCGTCGGTCTCGTCGTCATCGTGACCGGGCTCGGTTTCGCGCGCGGCCAGGACGCCGGCGCCAATGTCCTCGCTGGCATATCGGCCGCCATCGCCGCCATCCCGGAGGAGCCTCCGATCCTGCTGGCCGTCGTGCTCGGCCTCGGGGCCTACCGGCTGCTGCGCCGCGGCGTGCTCGTCAGGCGGCTCAATGCCGAGGAGACCCTGGGAGCCGTGGACCTCATCATCACGGACAAGACCGGAACCCTGACCAAGAACCATCTCCAGGTTGCCTCCATCCGAACGCCCGAGGGAATGCCGGCCGGTACGTCCGAGCGGCTGGCGATCCTGGGACACGCGGTCCGGGCCGAGGACGATGCCTGGGCGCAGGGGCGCGGCGCGACCCTCGGGTCGTTCACCCGGGCGATCGTCGAGGCGATCCAGGCTGACGGCGGGCGAGTGGAGCTCGAGTTCCGGGACCTGGTGGAGGCGGAGCCAGCGGACGACGCGCGACGCTACGCACGGACGCTGGCGCGAGACGACATGGGCGACGCCCCGGCCGGTGCGGACGGACGGCTGGTGCGGATCCTGGGCGCACCCGAGGCCGTCGTCGCGCTGGCGCAGCTCGATACGGATCGCCGGGCCGCCTGGGGTCGCGTCATCGACGCTGGCGCCGAGGCCGGCGAGCGGCTCCTGGGACTGGCACTCGGCCCGGACGACCGGTCACTCCGGATGGTCGCGCTCATCGGGTTCGCCGACCCCCTGCGAGACGACATCCGCGCCGCATTCGACCTTGCGGCCGGGGCCGGGATCTCGACGATCGTGGTGACGGGAGACCACCCGCGCACCGCCCAGACCATCGCCCAGGCGGCCGGTCTCCACGATGGAGCCGGACAGGAGGCCGTGGCGCTGGGCGATGGGTTGGCGGTGCTTGACGACGCCGACCTCACGCGCCGGCTTCCGGACCTGCGGGTCATCGCGCGGTCCACGCCGGATGGCAAGGAGCGGCTCGTTCGCCTGGCGCGCGAGGCGGGCAGGACCGTGGCGGTGACGGGCGACGGCGTCAACGACGCCCCGGCCCTGCAGCGGGCGGACGTGGCCGTCGCGATGGGGTCGGGGACCGCCGTCGCCAAAGGTGCCTCCGACCTCGTTCTCGGTGACGATTCGTTCACCACGCTGCTGTACGGACTTGCCGAGGGGCGGCGCATCGTCGACAACGTCCAGAAGGGCCTGGTCTTCCTCATCTCTACGCATGTCGCCCTGCTGGGGTTCATCCTCGTCGCCACGCTCGCCGGCTTCGGTCAGCCGCTGCTGCCCCTGCAGATCCTGTGGCTCGAGCTGTTCATCGACATCTCGGCATCGATCGCCTTCGAGCGCGAGTCGCCGGAGCCAGACCTGATGCAGCGCCCCCCTCGACATCGCGGCATCCCGCTCCTCGACGATGGCCTGCTGGCACGGATCGCCGTGGCGGGCGGCTTCAGCGCCGTGGCCGCATTGGTCATCATGCTGGCTGCGCCGGGTTCGCCCGACCATGTGCGCTGGCTGGCCTATACCTCGCTGGTCTGCGCCCAGGTCGTGCGAGCCTACGCCAACCGGAGTCTGCGCACGCCGATCCACCGGCTCCCCCGGAACGACTTCCTGCTGGTGGCGGTGCTCATCGTGCTGCTGATCCAGGCCCTGATCCCGTACGTCCCGCTCCTGTCGGAGGCATTCCGAGCGAGCCCGTTGGCTCCGGGCGAGTGGGTCGTGGTCGCGCTGCTGGCGCTGAGCCCCGCCATCGTCGCGGAGTCGTGGAGGACGATCCGCGGGACACGCTGGGTGGCGTGATCGCGTCATCGGATGGCGGGGCCACTTCCCTGCACGTCGCCGTACGCACCCCGGACCATCGGCCCGCGGCGGATCCGGAGACCCGGGGCTATCCTGCCCCGCGTGACCCTTGACATCGACCACGTGACCAAGCGGTTCGCCGCGAACGTGGCGCTCGACGACCTGGCCTTCAGCGCCCCCCAGGGCCGCATCTTCGGGTTCCTCGGCGCGAACGGGGCCGGCAAGACCACGACGATGCGGATCTGCCTCGGGATCCTGCGGGCGGATGCGGGTGAGGTCCGCTGGCGGGGCACGCCGGCGACGGCGCTGCCCAGGCGAACGTGGGGCTACCTGCCCGAGGAGCGCGGGCTCTACCCGCGGATGGCCGTCCTGGATCAGCTCGTCTACTTCGCCTCCCTGTACGGACAGGCGCCGGACGTCGCGCGCCGGGACGCTCGGCACTGGCTCAAGCGGTTCCGGATCGCCGACTACGCGGACCGCCGAGCCGAGGAGCTCAGCAAGGGCAACCAGCAGAAGGTCCAGTTCATCGCAGCCGTCCTCCACGGGCCGGAGGTGCTGCTCATGGACGAGCCGTTCACGGGCCTGGATCCGGTCAACCTCGCCTTGCTTCGGGAGGCGTTCCTCGAACTCCGCGATGACGGCCGGACGATCCTGTTCTCGACGCATCAGATGGAGTCGGCCGAAGCCCTGTGCGAGTCCCTGGCGATCGTCGATCAGGGCCGCGTCGTGGCCGCCGGCACCCTCGCGGAGATCAAGCGCACCAGTCGCGCACGTACGGTCCGCCTGGGCGCCGAGGGGCCGACCCTGCCGGCCTGGCTCGCCGCGGTCCCGGGCGTCACGGCGGTTCGGCCGGGTGCTGGCTTCGCAGAACTCGAGCTCGGACCGGAGACCGACCCGTCTGACGTCCTGGCCACGGCGCTGGCGCGCGGGGTCGAAGTGACACACTTCGAGGTCGCCGAGCCGTCCCTTGAGGCGATCTTCATCGAGAAGGTGGGCCATCCGGCCGGTGACGCCCCGACGCTGGCCGAGGACGTCGCGGACTCCGATCCCGATGACGACGCGGCGGCCCGCTCCACGGTCAGGGGGGCCGCCTGATGACGCGGCCCGATGCGCTGCTCCCGAACGCCGGGATCGTGGCACGCCGCGAGTACCGGGATCGGACGCGAAGCCCGCTGTTCGTCGCCTCCACGATCATCCTTGCGGCCCTCGCGCTCGGGGTGGCCCTCGCGCCCATAGCGATCCGCTATCTCGATCGCGAGACGGTGACGCGGATCGCGGTCGTGGCGGACGACGATCGGTTGGCGACGATGGCGATCGGCGTGGCGGACAGCCTGCTCAACGTGCCGCCCGCCGGCGGGGACCCGGATCGCTGGGAGAAGACCTTCGCCCTCGAGCGCGTCCAGGATCGAACCGAAGCGGAGGAGCGTCTGGCCACCGCGGAGGTGGACGGGATCATGACCGTCGAACGGCTCGCGTCGGGCCAGCTTGACGTGCGCTACCGGACCAACGGTCCGGCCGACGGTGTGCGCAGCCAGCTGGTGGGCTTCGCGGCGATCGCGGTGAGCATCCTCGACTGGACGGCGACCCTGCCGCCCGATTCCCAGCTCGGGGCGTTCCAGACGCCGCGGTTCGCGGTCGAATCGATCAACGTCCCCACGGCCGGCGGTGAGCCGGTCGATCAGCAGGAGCTCGCCAGCCGCGCCTTCCTCGGGATCGTCTTCGTCGTGCTCATATTCATCACGGTCGTGATCTACGGCATGTGGGTCGCCACCGGCGTGGCCGCCGAGAAAAGCAGTCGCGTGATGGAGCTGATGATCAGCGCTGCATCCCCTCGGCAGCTGCTGACCGGCAAGGTCGTCGGGATCGGGCTGGCAGGGATCACGCAGTACCTGGCGATCGTGATCCCGGCCCTCGCCGTCCTGGCGGTCCAGGACCGCATCGCCGAGGCCATCCTCGGACCGACCTGGGCGGCCGGAGCCCCGATCGTGGGGCTCACGCCGTCACTGCTGCTCGCTTACGGGGTCTTCTTCCTGCTCGGATTCACGCTGTTCGCCCTGATCTACGCGTCGATGGGGGCGTTCGTGAGCCGGCCGGACGACCTCCAGACCCTGTCGCTGCCGCTGAGCCTGCTGGCGATGGGCGGATACCTGGCTGCGATCATGGCGCTCGGCGGAGGCGGCTCCCAGGGTCTTACCCGACTGCTCTCGTTCGTGCCGCCGTTCAGCCCGTTCGTCATGCTCGCACGAGTGATGACCGGCAGCGTGCAGCCATGGGAGCTCGTTCTGTCCATCGCCCTGATGGTCGTGGCGATCGTCGTGGTCGCAGCGGTCGCGGTCCGTCTCTATGCGGCCGGGGTGCTGCTGTACGGGCAACGCCCCGGTGTTCGGGCCTTCATCGCTGCGGCCCGGCGCGCCGTCTAGACTCCCCGGTCGTGGTGGGCCGCGGGCCTACGGCGTCAGGTCCGGCTCGTGCTGCAGCGGGAGCCGGCTGAGCAGCGCGAGCACCGGCGCCGTGGCCGATCCGGCGGCAGCGGGCTCCGCGGGAGCGGCGGCGAGGTCATCCGCGGGGATCGTGCCGGGGCGAGCGGGCACGACCCGCCACAGACGGCTCCGGATCCCCGGGAGATACGGCCCCATCCGCTGGCGGGCCATCATGCCCGCCAATCCCTGCGCCACGATCGCCTCGAACAATGCGCGCCCCTCCGTCGCGATCGCGGGGACGGCCACCACTTCGTCGCCGGGCCGAAGGATGCGGCGGAGCTCCGCGCGCCGTCGCAGCAACGGCTGATGCAGCAGGGAACGGCCATCGAGGTGCAGCAGGTCGAACGCCAGGAATGCGGCCGGTCCTGTGCGGGTGCCGCCGAGTCGCGCGGCCAGCGCATCCTGATCGGCGCGCCCATCGACATCGACGACGACAAGCTCACCGTCCAGGATCGCCGATCTCGCGGCCACTCGGACAGCGGTCCCGGCGAGCTCGGGGAAGTCCGCCGTCCGGTCCACATCGTCAACGTCCACGATCCGCACGGCCCCCCCGCCCGGCGTGTCCGAGGGACCGATGTACACGAGCGCGCGCAAGCCGCCCCACCACGGCTCGAACAGATGCCGCTCGGAGTCGAATGACTCCGCCAGCGGACGCGGCAGCATCGGCCGCAGCGCCGGAAGTTCCGGTATCAGGTCGGCCCTGGCGTCGAGCGGGAGCGAGAGCTGGTCGGCCATCCGGTCGATGGTACGCCGGGTAGCGTCGTCCGCTCCTGGCTAGACTCGGAGGTCAGACACAGGCAGCGCTCCCAGGAGGACGATCCATGTCCCGCACAGCGACTCCCGAGGACCTGTACGGCTTGCGAGTCGCGACCGAGGCGCGCCTTTCCCCGGACGCCCGTTGGGCCGTGGTGGTGCTCCAGTCGGTGGCGCCGACCTTCGCGGCATACCGGCGCGCGCTGTGGCTCGTATCAACGGATCCCGGCCCGTCCGCACCGCCGCCGAGACGCCTGACGCTGGGTGTCCGGCATGACTGGCATCCGCGCTTCTCCCCGGACGGCCTGACCCTGGCATTCCTGTCCGACCGCCGACCGATCCTCGAGGAGGAGCCGGAGCGTCACGACGATCCCGAAGAGCGCGAGGACGTCCATCAGATCCACCTGCTGCCGCTCGATGCGCCCGGCGGCGAGGCGCGGCGGCTGACGGACCTTCCCCGCGGGGTCTCGGATTTCGAGTGGTCTCCGGACGGCGCACGGATCGTCGCCGTCAGCTGCTCCGTCGGGGCGACGTTCGAGGAGGACGCCCGGCGGCGCGGGCGGCGGACGAGGCCACGACCGGGGGAGCCGCCGCCGTCGGACTACCGCTTCATCGACCGGCTCGAGTACATGCTCAACGGGAAGGGGTTCCTGTACGACCGGGTCAATCACCTCTGGCTGATCGACGTCGCGACGGGCGCGGCGAGCCGGCTCACGGAGGGTGCCGTGAGTGACGACGCGCCGACATGGTCGCCTGATGGCTCGCGGATCGCCTTCGTGGCGAACCGCCGGCGCGACCCGGACCTCGCCTTCCGGCCGGCCATCCATGTCGTGGACGTCGACAGTCGACAGGTCACGGCCATCACCGCGGGATCGCGGTCCGAGTTCGGGACCCCCGCGTGGCTGCCGGACGGGCACACGATCGCGGCCTTGGGGCATCGGTTCGAGGGGCGCGCCGGCAGCCGGAACGACCTGTACCTGTTCGCGGCCGACGGCTCGGACGCGAGTCCCGACGGAGGGCGGAACCTGTCCGCTCGGCACGACCTCATGCCGGGCTCCTCGATGAACAGCGACATCGTACCGAGCGAGGCGCCACGCCTATGGCCGACACCGGACGGCCGCGCGATCGTCTTCAGCGCACCGATCGACGGTGCGTACGAGATGTGGCGGATCGCCGTCGCCGACGGGGCGGTGGAGCGCCTGACCGAGGGGCAGCACTTCCTCAGCGGCTGGGATGCGGTCGCCGGACCGCGCGGGCGGGTTCGACTCGTCTATCTCCGATCGACGCCGACCGAGATGCCCGACGTGTGGCTGCAGGACGGGCCGGCGAAGCCTCGCCGGCTGACGGCGTTCAATCGCGACGTCCTGGACGGGCTGGATCTCGTCGCCCCGGTCGAGCGTCGCTGGGAGGTCGATGGCTGGTCGATCCAGGGTTGGTATCTGCCGCCCATCGCCGGGTCCCGATCGGGTCCGCTCGTCACGCAGATCCACGGTGGGCCCCACTCCCTGTACGGCTGGGCGCCGGTCTGGGAGTTCCAGGTCCTGGCAGCGGCCGGGATGGGGGTCTTCTACAGCAATCCCCGTGGCTCCCAGGGATACGGCCAGGCATTCAACGACGGGAATCACCGCGACTGGGGCCCCGGTCCGATGCGCGATGTCCTCGCCGGCGTGGACGGCGTCGTCGCGGACGGCCTCGCCGACCCGGCTCGACTCGGTCTGACCGGTGGATCCTATGGCGGCTATCTCACGAACTGGATCATCGGCCACGACGACCGGTTCGCCGCGGCGATGACCTGCCGGTGTGTCAGTGACATGTCCATGCTGTTCCTGACCGGCGACATCTCCGGGGGCGACTGGTCCGTGTTCGAGTTCGATGCCACGCCCTGGAGCGATCCCGAGTACTTCCGTGAGATCTCGCCGATCACCTACGCGGATCGGGTCCGCACCCCGCTGCTCATCCAGCATTCGGAACGGGACATCCGGACGACGGTC
>JAOUEG010000290.1 GCA_029858845.1 Chloroflexota bacterium
CGTCCAGTCGATAGCGCGCCTCACCCTGGCCGACGAGCGCCGCGGCCGTCACGGCCGGATCGTCGAAACCGATCACCCGCGTATAGCGCAGGGCAGCGTCGCGATACTCGCCGTCCTGGAGCGCGGCATCGCCGGCGGCGAGGTGGGCCAGGGCATCCTGGCGGGTCAGGCGCCCGGAACGAGTGGGGTCAGGACCGGATCGGTCGGCGGGGTGCGGGGCGTCGTCCATCGGCGCGACGATACTAGACTTGAGCCGATGTGCGGACGATTCACCCAGCAGCGCCCGGTTTCCGAGCTCGCCGAGATCTTCTCGGCGGAACCCCTGGTGGACGATCGCGGCGGCCACTTCAACGTCGCTCCGACCGATGATGCCCTCGTGGTCGTCCAGCGGGAGGCTCGGCGTGCGATCACGGCCTACCGGTGGGGGCTCGTGCCGCACTGGGCGCCGGACCTCAAGACCGGTTCGCGGATGTTCAACGCCCGCGCCGAGACGCTGACGACCAGCCCGGCGTTCCGGGACGCGTTCAAACGGCGCCGCTGCCTCGTGCCGGTCGATTCATTCTACGAGTGGAAGCGCGAGGGTCCGATCCGCCAGCCATACAACATCGCCCGCGCCGACGGGCGACCCCTGGCCCTGGCCGGGCTGTGGGCGGGCTGGAAGGACCCGGACGCGGACGCCATCGTCCGCACCTTCACGATCGTGACGACGAGCCCGAACGAGGCCGTCGCGGACCTCCATGATCGGATGCCGGTCCTCATCCCGGATGACGCCTGGGATACGTGGCTCGATCCGGATCCGCCCGACCAGACCATCCTCATCGGGCTCCTGCAGCCGACCGACGCGATCGGTCTCCGAATCCATGCCGTCAGCCGCGACGTGAACGACGTCCGGCGGGATGGGCCGGCGCTCGTCGAACCGCTGACCGAGGCGGCGCCGCCCGGAACCCTCGGGATCTAGACGACCTCCGCGGTGAGGGCCGCGAACGCGGAAGCGGGGGCTTCGCCGCGATCAACGGCCGCTGCATAGACCCCCAGTCGGCTACCGAACGCCGACCCGCCATCCGGCTCTTCCGCGACCTCGAGCACCAGCGAGCCGGTCGGCAGGGCTGCGAAAGCGGGTGCGCCGGGCAGAGTCACCAGAACCAGATGGGCTCCGGCCCAATCGGCGGCGGTGATCGCCTCGGCCGACGCGGCCGGCGTCGGATGGACCGCGACGATGACCACGTAGTCGGTCAGGTAGCGCAGGGCCAGGCCCACGTCCGCGGCATCCAGGACGGGTACCGTCCCACCGGTTGCGATCGATCCGGCATCCGAGGCGACGGGATCGACCGCTGTATCGTCCGGATCCGGGTGCAGCTCGGTCCGATGGACGGCGTCCCGCAGCACCGCCACGTGACCCACGCCGGCCCGGGTCAGGGCGAGCAGCAGGGCATCGCCTGCCGCATCCTCTCCGACCTTCGACACGAGCTCGACCCTCGATCCCGCAGCGGCCGCAGCCATGGCCACTCGCCCGGCGAGCCCGCCGGGCATCGCGTTGGTGTCCGTGGAGGCGCCCCGCAGATACGTGGCCCCGATGACGACGATCATCCGTGCAGCCTATCGCCTTTGATGGGTGCTGCGATCAGCGAGATCGGCACCATGCCGTCGTCCGCTAGGAACCATCCTCCGTGGCGCCGGAGTCGGTCGGTTCGGGCGTGTCCGATGGTTCCGGCGTGTCCGATGGCTTCGGCGTGTCGTCGGGATCGGGGGTGTCCTCGGGATCGGGGGTCTCGGTCGGCCTGGGCGTCTGGGTCGGCCTGGGCGTCGCCGTCGGCTTGGGCGTCGCCGTCGGCTTGGGCGTCGCCGTCGGCTTCGGGGTCATGGTGGTCCCCTGATCGTCAGTTTCCTCCGGCTCGCCGGACGGCTCTTCGGTCTCGTCGGGCTCCTCCGACTCGTCGGCCGACGGGGAGGGCGTAGCCGAGGGCGATTCCGTGGGACTCGGGGACGGCAGCCCTTCCGTGGGCGAAGGCAGCAGGAAGGATGGCGCGTCGCTTGGCTCGAAGGATGGCGGGATCGCCGGACCATCGGACAAGAACCGTGAGACGCCCACCGCGGCCAGCGTGCCGAGCGAGCCGGCCGCGACCAGGACGAGCAAGACCAGCGCGAACGCCTGCGCTCGAACGGCCAACGGCCGCCCGCCGCCCCAGGCGATCCGCCAGGCGTCGCGGAACGCGACCACAAGGCCCACAAGGAACCCACCGGTCGCGACCGGGCGAGGCGGGGCTTCGGCGGCGACTGCAGCCATCACGCGATCCTCGAAACCGGTCGTCGGGGCAGCTGTCTCCGACCGCGCGAATGCCTCGAGCTCCCGGGCCACACCGGCGGCGACAGCCGCCTCGGCATCGTTCAACGTGGTCCCATCGGGGTCCTGAAGCTCCGCGGGGTCGAACGGCCGGCGGGGCTCGCTCATCGCTCGACTCCCTCGAGTTGGTCTCGGAGTCGTGCCAATCCGCGGCGGAGGTGCGTCTTGACGGTGCCGAGCGGCCGACCCGTTTCACGCGCGATCTCGTCGAGCGAGGCCTCGCCGAAGAATCGCATCGCCACGACTTCTCGATACGGCTCGGGCAACGCCGTGACGGCGTCGCGGATCTCGGTCGCCCGCTCGGACCGCAGGGAGAGGGCGGCCGGATCGGTCCGGTTGGCAGCCGCCATCGCTTCACGATCCGCGGCCCGATCGGCTGAACTCGGCGCTGTGTCAGCGGCCAGGCCCGGGGTCGGGGCGCGCCATGCGACGGTCCGACGTCGACCGGCTTGGCGCAACGAGATGCGAACGGCGATCCGGGTCAGCCAGGCCCCGAACGGACCGTCGGATCGCCACATCGCCAGGGAGCGATAGGCGGTCACGAAGGCCTCCTGTGCTGCGTCCTCGGCCTCGGCGTGATCGCCAAGGATCCGATGGCAGGTCCGGATGACGGCGGCTGACTCTCGCTCCACGAGGCGCCGGAACGCATCACGATCGCCGGCGAGGACGGCCTCCACGATGTGCCGCTCGTCCAGGCGATCGTGCGTGGGGCGAGTCGCCCCCGGATCTCCGCTGATGGTCGACCTCCACGATGAGCCGCCCTCGTCCGCCATGCCGGACCGGCCGACCTCCATGATGCCGTGGAGGCGGCCGGTCCATTGCCGTGCATCTGCGCGAACCACGTCGTCGCGGACTGCGTGGCGAGGTCAGTCGTCGTCGCCGTCGTGACCACTGTCATCGCCGTGGTCGTCGTCACCGTCGTCGACACTGTCGTCGTCGTCACTGTCGTCGTCGTCGCTGTCGTCGTCGTCGCTGTCGTCGTCG
>JAOUEG010000291.1 GCA_029858845.1 Chloroflexota bacterium
CGCTCGAGCGCGGGCGCGTGGGAACCGGTGGGCCCGGCTATCAGTTCGAGGATGAGCCGGTCAAGGGCGACTACCAGCGCGGGGCGCTGGCGATGGCGAATGCCGGACCGAACACGAACGGCAGCCAGTTCTTCATCTGCGCGGACGATCTGACCGGCAAGCTTCCCAAGAACTACACGCTGTTCGGCCAGGTCACGAAGGGCCTCGATGTCGTGGACCAGATCGTGTCCGCCCCGCGTGACGGTCGGGACCTCCCGCACGAGCCGGTCGCGATGACCTCGGTGACCGTCCACGAGGATTGAGGCAGCCATCAACGCGGATTCCCGTTCCTTCGAACCGGAAGGTTAAGGAATTTACACCGTACTGTATGCCAAAACCCTTGGAAAACTGCCCCTCTCAAGGTAGGATATCGCCGCTGAGTCAAGTCAGCCAACGCTGCCCCAGCGTCAAGGTCATGGGTAGGTAGGGTCAGGGTAGTCGGTGCAGCCGACGTGATAGATGCTCTTGACGCGTGGCAGAAGTGTCCGGTCAAACGGACTCCTTCACCGGGACAGCAACGAGGCGGCTCCTTCGGGAGCCGCCTCGTCCTTTCATGCACCGCGGAACGCGAGCGTGGACAAGCGCCGCGCGACGATAATCCGCGCATGCCGTTGAGTCCGATGGACGAACGCCGTTGACGGTCGAGGTGTCGGTCGTCGTCCCGGTATTCGATCCCGGCCCAGACATCGACCAATGCGTCCGCTCGGTCTTGGGCCAATCCCTCGCCCCGGATCGATACGAGGCCATCTTCGTCGACGACGGGTCGACAGACGGGACGGCGTCCAAGCTGGACAGGCTGGCCCATGCCGTCCCGCAGGTCTCGGTGATCCATATCCCGAATTCAGGGTGGCCGGGCCGACCGCGCAACCTGGGCACCGACCGGGCGCGCGGGGAATATGTCCTCTACCTCGACCAAGACGACCACCTTGCTCCCGAGGCGCTCGAGCGGATGGCCGAGCTGGGTCGTCGGAACCGTGCCGACATCGTGATCGGCCGCGAGACAAGCGACTTCCGAACGGTCCCTCTCCGACTGTTCGATCGTGACCGCGACCGCTGCACCATCGAGGATGCGCCGCTCATGGACAGCATGACGCCGCACAAGATGTTCCGACGCGCCTTCCTTGTGGAGAACGGGCTGAGGTTCCCAGAGGGCAGGTTCTACCTCGAGGATTACCTGCTGGTCACGCAGGCCTATCTCCGGGCTGACGCCGTTTCTATCCTGGCCTCGTACCCGTGCTACTTCTACTACCGCCGTCGCACCGGGGCGAACGCCGCGTCGGGCCGGCTCGACGAACCCGAGGTGTACTTCGACCACCTGCGGCAGGTCGTGGACCTCGTGGTGGAGGGAACGGCACCGGGCGAGCTGCGGGATCGATGGCTGCGGCGGCTGTACCGATACGAGGTCCTCGCATGGGTGAGTGAGCCGTTCTTCCTGGAACTGGAGGAGTCGTCCCGCGACCTGCTGGTCACCGCTTGTCGGCCACTGGCTCTGGCCGCATTCGGCGGTGCCGTGGAAACCGGATTACGACCCGTGGAGCGGCTCCGATCCGCGTTGCTCAAGGCTGGCTCCACCGACGGCCTGGCGGATCTTGCCCGGACCGTCCAGGCAATCGAGGGGACGGCGTCCGTGAAGTCTGCGTTCTGGTCGCGCGGTCGGCTGGAAATGGAGCTGGAAGGGGCCCTGGGCCGCCCGAGCGGCGGCCCTCTCGTCGTCCAAGCCGATGGCCGATCCTTCCTGGCCGGGACGATGGTCGACACATCGGGCTGGGCCATCGACGGCACCGCCGACCCGACCGCGTACAGCGCCGTGGTCAGCATTCGCCAGCCGGACACGCTCATTGAATGGCGAGCGCGAGCCACCGCGCGCACGCAACTGACCTCCGCCGTCGCCGACGGCGGAGCGATCGGGATGCGTCCCATTCTGCAGGTCCGGGCCTGGATCGACCCTGCGGCCGGAGCGTCGGGTGGACCGCTCCCCGAGGGCGACTGGGAGATACGGGCGAGGCTCCTCGGTCTCGGGATCGACCGCCGACTCAACGTCGGCGCATCGACCGAGGGAGACGTGCAGGCGAAACCGGCCTGGCTTGGCGATCCGCCGCGCATCGCCATCCCAACGATTGACGCTACTGGTGGGCTTCGACTCTCGGTCCGGCCTCCGGAGTATCTCGCGCACCTGCTCGACGGGCGATCGATGGAATGGCTGCCGGGCGGCGGTCGGCACCTAGCCGCGGAGTTGCCCTTGGCCTCCCGTGGGCCCGTGGCCCCATTCGATGTCCGAGTCCTCCTTTCAGGGCCGGCCGGATCGCGAGAGATCCCGGCGCAGATCGTTGTGGTCCGGGGTCGACCACGCCTTGTCGTGCAGGTCGGGTTGCTGCGCGCCAGGCTGCCGCGCGGCGTTCACGACATGAGGCTTTGCGTCGGCGACCGACCGGGCCCAGCGATCGGCCGAGCGGAAACGATTCGCGACGGACGGACGTTCGCAGTCGGCGCGCCGCGGCAGACCCTGATGAGGGCTGCTGCGAGCCAAGCGGGGCGGGCAGTTCGCGGTGTCGTGAGGCGCGCGCGGCGTCGCCGCCCACGCCCGCCGTCGACTACGGCATCGACGCCTTGAGCCGGTCGCGAACCACCCTGTAACCACGTCGGGCATCGGCCCGGCGGTGCCGCGCCAACGCAACCCACGCGTCGGATGCGAGCAGCCGCTCGGGGTCGACGGCGTCACGTCGCTCAAGGATGTCGGAGGGGACGGTCTGAGGATCCGGCGTGACCCACTCGGCGATGATCTCGTCATAGGCGGATCGAAGCACCGTGGACCGCGGATCGGCGCCCAGCACGACGAGGACCCCGGTTGGAGCGGTGTCGACCGGGATGACATCAAGGTCCGGGCGGTATCGACGGAGAACCGGGATCATCTTGAAGACATCGCCCGCCCACTCGTGCGTGTGGCGCTCCCGGGCCGCTTCATCCACGTCGCGCGGCAGCATGTCGTCGAACACGATCACGCTTGACCAGCGACTGAAACGCTCGACATTCATGAAGTCGCGGAGGGCGAACTCGAACAGGTGCATCCCATCGATGAAGGCGAGATCGATGGTCGTGCCGCCGCGCCAATGATCCAGAAGCGGTCTGCCGCGCCGGGCATTGCGGATCGGATTCCGCCCACTGCGGAGGTGTCGGATCGGATCCTTCCGGGCGAAGAAGTCGTCGCTCGTCGACTTTGCGAGCTGGATGTCGCAGTGGATGGGGACGGAGACCGTGAACGCCGGGTCGATCCCGATCGAGGG
>JAOUEG010000292.1 GCA_029858845.1 Chloroflexota bacterium
GTCGGCGCGCACGCGCGGCTTGAAGCGCGCCTCCATCGATGCCCCGAATCCGCCCGCCGGCACGCCGTCGAGCAGCTCGTTGCCGAGCCAGTAGGCCTCGACGACGCGCGCGTCCAGGGGATCGCCGATCCCGTTCGACCGGGCGATCAGCTCGAGGTACGGGTACGCCCCCTCGAAGCCCGTGGCGAGCTCTCGGATACGCCGAAGGTCGCCGCCCTCGGCGGCCTCGCCGAGGAGCTCGTCGGCGGCGTCCGGCCCGCAGTAGCCAAGCCGGTTCGGACCGAACGCGTAGCGCGCGAAGCGGATCGGACCCGGAACGGCGTCCGGAGCGGGCCGGACGGCCGGCCGGCCTCCGGTCTGTTGCGAGCTCGTCATGGCGCGACGGGATCGCCGTGTCGCGCCCGCCGAACGGCGAGGACCCCGACGACGGTCACGCCCGCGGCGATCAACGCCTGTCCGGCAAGGACCGGCAGCGTGGGCAGGGTGCCGTCGGCGATGGATGCGAGCACCGCCGTGATCGGCGCACCCAGGACGAGGACGCTCGCCACGATGGACGCCGGAGCCCGCCGCAGCGCGGCGAACCACGTGCCGACGTAGCCCGCGAGCAGAACTCCGGTGCCCATCGCCCACAGCCATTGCGTCGCGGTGAGACCGAGGACGATGCCGGATCGACCGGACAGCACGACGTAGCCGACGAGCACGATCAGCCCGATGGCCATGCGCGCCGCGGCGAGGAGCGGGGATGGCACGTCCTGCAGCAGGAGCCGACGCGCGACGACCACCTCGGCCGCCCAGAGGAGGGTGGCCGCCGCGATCATCGATTCGCCTGGCCCCCAGCTCACGCCGACCGGCGGCGCCACGAGCGCCTGGCCGACGAGCAGCACCCCGAGGGCTGCGATCGGGAACCAGCCGAGCCGCTCGCCCAGCAGCGGGACCGCCATCAACGCCACCCACACGAACAGGGTCTTGTGGATGAAGGCTGCGGTCGGGGCGCTGGCGGCTGCGAGCCCCGCGAAGAACAGGAGGAAGGGGATGCTGCCGCCGATGACGCCGACGATGGCCATCCCCGTCCAGGCCCGTCGGTCGAGGGAGCGGACGTCCGCCGGGCGTACGACGAGCAGCGCGACACTGCCGAGCAACATCGCCGCGACGCCGTTCTTGAGCGTCGTATAGACGGCCGGATCCGGGAGCTGCTTGACGGCGAAACCGTTCACGGCGACCGAGAACCCGCTGATGAGCGCGGTGGCCAGGGCCAGCCCCACCCCACAAGGGACCGTCACGGGGATCCGCGGCGAACCCGCCGGCCGGTCACGATGCATGGCCATGGCTTTCCTCCTGCTTGGTCGGGGCACCTGCCTCGGCCTTCTCGAGCGCGATGGCATCCAGGAGCATCGCGCGTATCTGGCGTGCTTCAGCGGGATCGAGTCGATCGACGATCGAGCCGGCCGCGACGAAGACCCAGTCGCCGACGGCGATGTCCGGAATCAGCAGGGTGGAGGCGCGGCGGCTGCGCCCCTCCGTGTCGACGGTGGCGCCCATCGAGTCGACCGCAGTCACCAGACCTGGGAATCCGATGCACACCGTTCAATCCTCCGTGCGACCGGTGATCTCGGTCGTCATCGCACACGAGCGAGAGCTGGGTGTCCGTGCCGGGCGCGTGCTCGTCTGCCGGCCCCTGGTCTCCTTGACCCGCTTCAGCCGGAACCGGTCCTCGCGCTCGCGTTGCTCGAGCCCGAGCTCGATCGCGTGCGTCTCCGCTTCGAGAGCCGGTATCACCCGCGTCCGCAGGGCGTTCACCCGACTGCTCGTGCGGCGGATCTCCCGCGCGAGCCGACGGACGCGAGCCTCCATTGTGGCCAGCCGGATGGCGATCGTCAGGACCTCCTCGAAGCGCTCTGCGACGAGCTCCAGGAGCGGGCCCGACACGAGGGGCGAACGGTCCCGGACTCCCGGATGACGCACGAGGTCACGGGGTGCGACCGCCGGGACCGCCACCCCCATGACCGTCGTGGTGTCGACGTCGACGGCGATCTCGTCGGTCGCCGCCGCGGCGGCTGCACCGACCGCCTCCTCGCCGAGCCAGACATGGGCGGAATCGAGGGCGAGCCGAGCCGCCCCGGCAGCCGCCTCAAGCTCCTCGTGCTGCGTCAGCACGATCCGGACGTCGCGGTAGAGCTCGCGCAGGAGGGCATCGCGCTTCTGCTCGAGCAGGTCCCGGCCCTGGCGCGCGAGTGCCAGGCGTGAACGGCCGGACAAGAGCGCCATCCGGGTCGCCGATCTGGTCACGACGGGGTCTCCATGGCGGACCAGTTCGCATCGAGCACCTCGGCCGGGATCCGGATCAACTCGTCGCGGGGGATCGACCCGAGGATGCGCCAGGCGATGTCGAAGCTCTCCGACAGGGTGCGACGAGCGGGACCCTGGCCGATCAGATCGGTCTCGAACCGATCGGCGAACTGGATGGTCCGCCGTTCGCCCGCCGAGAGCGCTGCCTCACCGATGACGGTCACGAGCCGGCGCAGCTCACGGCCCCGGGCGTACAGGGCGTACAGCTGGTCTGCCACTGCTCGATGTTCCGGGCGCGTCCGACCTTCACCGATCCCGGCGTTCATGACCCGCGAGAGGCACGGCAGGGCGTCGATCGGAGGCGCCACGCCGCGACCGTGCAGGTCTCTCGAGAGCACGATCTGACCCTCCGTGATGTAGCCCGTGAGATCGGGGACCGGATGGGAGATGTCGTCGTCGGGCATCGTGACGATGGGCAGGATCGTCAGCGAGCCGGGGAGCCCACGGACCCGGCCGGCGCGCTCGAAGAGCGTCGCCAGGTCCGTGTACAGGTAGCCCGGGTAGCCGCGCCGGCCCGGGATCTCCTCGCGGGCGGTGGCAAGCTCGCGGAGGGCCTCGCCGTAGGACAGCACGTCGGTCATGACGACGAGGACGTCCTGGCCGAGTCCGAAGGCAAGGTGCTCGCCGAGAGAGAGGGCGCAGCGCGGAGTCAGCAGGCGCTCGATCGTGGGGTCGTCGGCGAGATTGAGGAAGAAGGCGAGGCGGTCGAGCGCGCCCGATCCGGCGAAGGCCTCGCGGAAGAAGCCCGCCTCGCGACGCGTGATCCCCATCGCCGCGAAGATCGTGACGAAGCGCTCCTCGCCGAGCACCCTGGCTCCCGTGGCGATCCTCGCCGCGAGCTCGTCCGCCGGCAGGCCGGCCCCGGTGAAGATGGGGAGCTTCTGGCCTCGGACCAGACTCGCCAGCAGGTCGATGGCGGTGATCCCGGTCTCGATCAGGTCGGACGGATGGTCGCGGGAT
>JAOUEG010000294.1 GCA_029858845.1 Chloroflexota bacterium
AATCCTGGCGCGGCCGCATCGACCGCGCCGGGACGATCGACTCGGAGGTGGGTGGCACGAGCGGAGCCTACCCGACGTCCGCGACCCTGCCGTCCGGAGCCCGCGGGCCGTGGGTCCGCCAGGGGTCCGCCTTGCCGTCGACGGCCTCGCCGACTAGGGTTGGAGGCCCAGCGTCGAAGGAGCCGGAGGTAGCACCATGACCGATGCCGATGTCACGAAGGTCCGGAGCCTGCTCGGGCGCTACAGCGGGGGCGACCTGTCCGCCATCGAGGAACTGATCGCGCCCGAGTTCTTCACCTACGCGCCGGGCGCCGACGAGCCGACCGCCACCGAGATCTTCGCCGGGTTCGCCGCGGACCTGAGGGCGGCCGCGCCGGACCTCGCGATCGACATCCCGGATCTCGCACCGGGCGATGATGGCCGGCTCCACGGGTCGGCCGTGCTCACCGGGACCCATAGCGGCCCGCTGTTCGGCGCTACCTCGACCGGTCGCGACTTCCGCATCGAGATCCCGGTGACCCTCCGCACCGCCAACGGTCGCTACGCGGTGAACGCGGAGCTGGCGCCGCCCGAGGCCGTCGCGATCCTTCGGTCGATCGGCCTGGTCCCTCCAGCCGACCAGATGCACCTGCCGTTGAAGGAGCCGGTCGTCGTGCCCGACTTCCTGCTCAAGGTGCTGTTCACGGGCCAGGTCGCGGACAAGCCGTGTCCGCACCTCGCCGGCGTGCGGGTGACGCAGCCGACCACCGACCGCTGCGACGATTGCGGCCCGGATGACGTCTGGCCGGCGCTTCGGATGTGCCTGACATGCGGGCACGTGGGCTGCTGCGACACGTCCACCAACAAGCACGCGAAGCTCCATTGGGAGCAGAGCGGTCATCCGTTGATGCGCTCGATCCGGATGGACGAGGGCTGGATCTGGTGCTACGAGGACAGCGCCTTCTTCCAGAGGCGCACCCTCGAGAGCATCGAGGCCCGGCTCGCCGGGAATGCCTGATGGCGTACATGGTCCACCAGCGCTTCGCGAGCGCGATCAGGGACGCCTACGGCGGGAAAGCTGAGCGCAGCGAGATCCAGCGCCAGCTGGACGAGGCGCGTCGGACGCGCGATTGGCTCGAGGCCCTGGAGATCGACGGGCAGCTCAGGGCCTCGTTGGTCGAGCCGATCGCGATCGTCGAGGACGCGTTCCGCGGGCTGCTCGGCGCGAGCCGGACCGGCCGCGACGCGGTCCGCTGAGGAGCGCGGGGGGACTCCGGCAACGCCCGTTGGACTCGCGCACCGGACTCGACTATCGTGGGTCACACGATAGGAGGTTGTGGATGGCTCGAAGCGTGCTCGAGCGCTACGGTGGTTTCCCGTTCCTCTCCCGGGTGGTCATGGCCTTCTACGACAAGGTCCTCGACTCGGACGTCCTCGCGCCGTACTTCGAGGACGTGGATATGCGACGGCTGATCGACCATCAGACGAAGTTCATGGCCTTCCTCATGGGTGGCCCGGCCAGCTACACGAACGAGCATCTGGGGAACGTCCACGCCCACCTCGGGATCGATCGGCCCTCCTTCGACGTGATGGTCGCGACCATGCAGGAGACGCTGGAAGACTTCGAGATGGAGGAGGCGGACGTGGCCACGGTCCTGCATGGGCTCCACTCTCGGGCGCCCTGGATCATCACGGGTCCACAGGCCGCCGCCGGCTGATGGATCTCGACCGATTCAACCGACTCCTCCTAGAGTCGGCGGGTGTCGGGCTGGCCCTCGCCGATCCCGAGACCCTCGGGATCGCCTTCGCGAATCCCCGCTTCCAGGAGTGGTTCCCGGCCCTGGAAGGACCCGAGTCGCGTCTCGACGAGGTCCTGATCGGTCTGGATGTGGAGCGGATGCGATCGCGCCTCGCTGCCGACCGCCCGTACCGCGTGGACCTGGAGCTCAAGGCCAATCGTCGGGCGCTCACGATCTCCGTCGACGTCAAGCGCCACGTCGGCGACGGCGGCGACCTGCTCGTCGTCGAGTGCCAGAACATCACCAAGCTCAAGGAACTCGAGTACATGGTGGAGTCGTACTCGAAGATGGTCGAGCGGCAGAACCGCGATCTGCGCAAGGAGAAGGACCGCGTCGAGAAACTCCTCCTCAACATCATGCCCCGCACGATCTACGAGGAGTGGAAGGAATTCGGCGTGACCGCTCCGCAGCGCTTCGACCGGGCCGCCGTCCTCATGCTCGATTTCGTGTCGTCCACCGAGATGGACATCGCCGCCGATCCGCCCGCGCTCGTCGCCGAGCTGAACGACATCTTCACCTCGTTCGACCGGATCGTGGAACAGTTCGGCGGTGACCGACTCAAGACCATCGGGGATGCCTACATGGCCGTCTGCGGCGTTCCGGAGCCCGGCTCGGACGACCCCCGCAACATCGCCCGGATCGCCCTGCGGATCGTCCGCTACCTGCAGCGGCGCAATGCCGCCCAGGCGATCCAATGGGTCTGCCGTATCGGGATCAACGCCGGACCGGTCGTGGGCTCGATCATCGGCGTCCAGAAGTACGTCTACGACATCTTCGGTCCGGGGGTCGGGCTGGCCGCCCGGATGGAGGCGCTCTCCAACCCGATGGAGATCACCATGGCCGAAGATCTCTACGAGCTCATCCGGGACGACGTCACCGTGCGGGAGCGCGGCGAGATGGACGTCAAGGGCTTCGGCACCAAGCGGATCTACACCCTCGAGGGGATGAGCGACCTGGCGATCTCGGCCCACCAGGACTGGTAGGCATCCCGCCGTCGGGATGACGCCGGCCTCGAGCCCACGGGCGAGGCGTCAGCGTTTGCCGAACATGAAAAGCGCCCGAAGGAACTGGTGGGAGGACCGACCGGTCGATCCGCAGCGGCTCCGAACAAGTCCGGAGTCCCCGCGTACCGCCCGAGACCCTCGCTCTGCGGCCTTGCGGTCTCAGAACCTGGTTCCCGGGACCGTTCCGAGGATCGCTCCCCGGTGCGGTCTGTCGGTTCGCACCTGCCCCTTCGGGCAAGACGAAATGTAGCCGCCGGCGACATCCGGCCACAACACCCTTATCCACGAACTTGATCCGAACCACCGCCAAGTTATCCCCGAGCTTGGACCGGCTGTGGACGGTATGTGGAGAACCGCGACGGGCTCAGGTCTGGCGCGCTGCCCTGTAGATCGCGAGCGCACGGGCTCGCGCTTCGGCGTGATCCACGATCGGTGCCGGATAGTCGAGACCGACGCGACAGCCGGCAGCCTCCTGCTCCGCGGCCGAGAGCTCCCACGGTGCGTGG
>JAOUEG010000293.1 GCA_029858845.1 Chloroflexota bacterium
GCTCGACGTCGGGACGGACAACGCGGCCCTCCTGGCGGACCCGCTCTACCTCGGCCATCGGGCTCCCCGCCTGCGTGGCGCCGAGTACGACGCGCTGGTGGAGGCATTCATCAGCGGGGTGGAGGAAGTCTGGCCCGGGGCGCTCGTGCAGTTCGAGGACTTCAAGGGGCAGAACGCCCTGCGCCTGCTGGACCGCTACCAGCACCGACTGCCCAGCTTCAACGACGACGTCCAGGGCACCGCCGCCGTGGTGGTCGCCGGCGTCCTGGCCGGCCTGCGAGCCACGGGGAGAACCCTCGCGGACGCCCGGATCCTGCTGGTCGGGGCGGGGGCGGCCGGGATCGGGATCGCGCGGCTCCTGCGACTGGCGATGGGAGAGGCCGGCCTGTCCGACGAGCACATCCGTGATGCCATCGCCCTGGTGGACACCCGTGGGCTCGTCCACGCCGGCCGCCCGGAGCTGGAGGCCTCCAAGGCGGACCTCGCCGTCGCCGCGGTGGACGGCCCCACGCCCGGTCTTCTCGAGTCGGTCGGACGCCATCGCCCGAACGTGCTGGTGGGGACGACGGGGGTGGCCGGTGCCTTCACGCGGGACGTCATCGAGGCGATGGACGAGCGCGTCGGCCCGGCCCAGCGCCCGATCGTCATGCCCCTCTCCAACCCGACGGCCAACACCGAAGCACCGCCGGCCGACATCCTGGCGTGGACGGGCGGGCGGGCCATCGTTGCCACCGGCTCGCCGTTCGATCCGGTGACCTTCGACGGCACGACGCACGTGATCGGCCAGGCCAACAACGTGTTCGTCTTCCCGGGTGTCGGCCTCGGGGCGATCGTGGCCGAGGCGCGGACCGTCACCGACCGGATGTTCCTGATCGCCGCCCGGGAGCTCGCGACCTCCGTCTCCGACGAGCGACTCGGGAGCGGGGCCCTCTACCCGCCCGTGTCCGATCTGCGGAGCGTCTCCCGCCGCATCGCCATCGCAGTGGCGACCGAAGCGGGCGGCCTGGACGACGTCGAGGCGACGGTCGATGCGGCCATGTGGGAGCCCGTCTACGTTCCGTACCGGCGAGCCGAGCGGGCCACGCCATCCCGGTCGACGTACGGCTGACGGTCGGGGCATGACGACCCTCGCCCGGGCCGCCGTCCTGGAGTCCGCCGGCGAGGCGGCCGTGATCCGGGAGCTGGAGCTGGCCGAACCCCGCGAGGGCGAAGTCCGGATCCGGATGCTGGCGGCCGGCGTCTGTCACTCGGACCTGCACGTCCGCGACGGGGACTGGGAGCGTCCCACGCCCATCGTCATGGGCCACGAGGGCGCCGGCGTCGTTGAGGCCGTCGGGCCCGGCGTGACGACGCATCGCGTGGGCCAGCTGGTCGCCCTTTCGTGGCTCGTCCCGTGCGGGACGTGCCGGTCCTGCGTGCAAGGCCGAACCTGGGCCTGCCCGGATTCCCCGTCCTATCGGCATACCCTCCCGGACGGTGCGACGGCGTTCCGGACCCCGGGCGGCGAGCCGGTCCGCTCGTACTGCGCCATCGCCACGATGGCGGAGGCGTCCGTCGTGTCGGCGGCCGCTGCGATCGTGATGCCGGACGGGACGGATCCCGCGGTCGCCGCGCTCATCGGCTGCTGTGTCACCACGGGCGTCGGCGCCGTGCTCAAGACGGCCGCCGTCCCTCCCGGTGCGTCCGTTGCGGTGGTCGGGCTCGGCGGGGTCGGCCTGTCGTGCGTGATGGGTGCGGCCGTGGCCGGCGCCGCCCGGATCGTGGCCATCGACCGGGTCGCATCCAAGCTCGACGCGGCTCGCGGCGTCGGAGCGACCGATGGGCTGCTGGCGGGCGACGACCCGGACGCGACGGTGGCCGCCCTCCGCGACCTGACCGACGGCGGTCCGGATTTCGTCTTCGAGGCGATCGGTCGGGCCCCCACCGCGGAGCTGGCGATCGCTGCCCTGCCGCAGGGTGGGACCGCCGTGCTCGTGGGGATGACGCCGCTCGGCGATCGCGCGTCGTTCGACGTCTACCCGCTCGTGGACGGGTCACGGCGCATCCTGGGCTCCAACTACGGCTTCGCCGAGCCGGCGATCGATTTCCCCCGCTACGCCGCCTGGGCGCTCGAGGGGCGGCTGCCGGTGGAGCGACTGATCGATCGCTGGATCGAGCTCGATGGCCTGGAGGACGCCTTCGCCGCGATGCGACGAGGCGAGCACACGCGCCAGGTGATCACGTTCGGCTGATCGGGCCCTCGGGTCGTTCCACGACCGGCGGATTCGGATCCTCGATGGCCGGCAGCAGGGGTGCGCCGGTGATCAGGCGCGTACCCCGGCCGAACGTCAGGAAGCTGACCCCCCACCGGGTCAGGACGACGATCCGGTTGCCGAAGCCGATCAGGTAGAAGATGTGGATACCGAGCCACAGGAGCCAGGCGGTGATCCCGCCCTGTCGGCCGAACGGGCCCATCCACGGGATGTCCGTCACGCCGGCGAGCCGCCCGATGACGGCGACGTCGCCGCGGTTGCGATAGCGGAAGCGCTCCGTGGGACGACCCAGCACCCGGCGCCGGATGGTCTTCGCGGCGTGGACCCCGCCCTGCATCGCACCCTGGCAGACGCCCGGGGTCGCCTTGCCGGGCTGCCAGGGCGCGACCGCGGCATCGCCGACGACGAAGATCTCGGGGTGACCCGGGATCGTCAGGTCCGGCTCGACGAGGATGCGGCCGTTGCGATCGGTCGGCGCGCCGGTCGCTTCGGCAACGCGACGAACGAACGATGAGGCGACCACGCCGGCGCCCCACAGCACCGTCCGCGTCGCGATCCGATCGGTGGCCGCCTCGTCCCCCTCCCCGATGGACACGGTCACGGCCGCCTCGTCGATGGCGATGACGCGGTTGCCCAGGCGAACCTCCACGCCGAGGCGCTCGAGCTGGCGCTTGGCCGACGCCGATCGATCGGGCGGGTAGGTCGGGAGGATCCGGTCGAGTGCCTCCACGAGCAGGATCCGTGCCTCAGCCGGGTCGATGGCGCGGAAGTCCCGGCGCAGCGTATCGCGGGCGATCTCGCCGAGCGACCCGGCCAGCTCGACCCCGGTCGGGCCGCCGCCCACGAGCACGAAGGTCATCCACGCCCGTCGTCGCTCCTCGTCGGCCTCGCGCTCCGCAGCCTCGAATGCGATCAGGATCCGGCGCCGGATCTCGGTGGCATCCTCGAGCGTCTTGAGGCCCGGGGCGAGCGGCGCCCAGTCCTCATGGCCGAAGTACGAATGGTGGGCGCCGGTCGCCACGATGAGCGTGTCGTA
>JAOUEG010000026.1 GCA_029858845.1 Chloroflexota bacterium
CGCGTCACCGTCAGTCCCGCACCCGGGGTGCCCGGCAAGCTGCCGTTCTGGAAGGGCGATGCGGTCGGCCGGCCGATCGAGCTCGGCCGCGCGCTGGGAGCCTTCACCGGCGAACTCGAAGCGGACCTCGCGCGCGGCGCGCCCGGACGGGCGGCCGCGGTGACCCGCCTGCGCGAGCATCACGACCTCGACGAGCGCGCCGCCGAGAACCTGCTGGCCTACCTGGAGGACGAGCGCGAGGCGACCGGCGCGCTCCCCACCGATCGGCGTGTCGTCGTGGAGCGGTTCCGCGACGAGCTGGGCGACTGGCGGCTGACGCTGCTGACGCCGTTCGGCGGCCGCGTCCACGCTCCGTGGTCGCTCGCGCTGGAGGCTCGATTCCAGGAGCGTCTCGGGATGGAGGTGTCGACCATCTGGTCGGATGACGGCATCGCCATCCGCCTGCCCGAGGGCGACGCCGGCCTGGACGGCGTCGCCGACGTCCTGTTCCCGTCGGCGGACGACGTGGAGGACCTGGTCGTCGCCCAGGTCGCGAACTCGGCGTTGTTCGCCAGTCGCTTCCGCGAGAACGCGGCGCGCGCCCTGCTGCTGCCCCGACGTCGACCTGGCACGCGAACGCCGCTCTGGCAGCAGCGCCAGAGGGCCGCGGACCTGCTGGCCGTCGCCAGTCGCTACGGCAGCTTCCCGATCCTCATCGAGACTTACCGCGAATGCCTCTCCGATGTCTTCGACCTCGACGCGCTGCGCGAGGTGCTGGCCGGTGTCGAGCGGCGTGACATCGCCGTCCACGACGTCGAGACACCCCGAGCGAGCCCGTTCGCCAGCAGCCTCCTGTTCGATTACGTCGCCGCGTACATGTACGACGGAGATGCGCCGCTCGCTGAGCGTCGGGCCGGGGCGCTCACGCTGGACCGCGATCTGCTGCGCGAGCTGCTCGGCCAGGAGGAGCTGCGTGAGCTCCTGGACCCGGACGCGCTGGCCGACCTCGAACTCTCGCTCCAGGCTCTGACCGAGGAGCGCCTCGCGACGACGCCGGATCAGGTCCACGACGTGCTGCGCCGCCTCGGCGACCTGACCGCGGCCGAGGCCGCGGCTCGAACGGCCGGAGGCGCCGCTGCGGCCGAGGCGTGGCTGGAGGGCCTGGCGGCCACGCGCCGGGCGATCCGGGTGCGGATCGCGGGCGAGGAGCGCTGGATCGCGATCGAGGACGTTGCCCGCTTCCGCGACGCCGTCGGCGTGACGGCGCCGGTCGGCGTCCCGGATGCCTTCCTCGGGCCTGCCGCCGGAGCGCTCGAAGGCCTGCTCGCCCGGTGGGCACGGACCCACGGCCCGTTCCTGTCACCGCAGCCGGCCGCACGCTGGGGACTGCCGGTGGGCATCGTCGACGACGCCCTCGAGCGACTCCTCGCTGCCGGCACGATCCTGCGCGGCGAGTTCCGACCCGACGGCGCAGAACGGGAATGGTGCGACCCGGACGTCCTGCGCCTCCTGCGCCGGCGTTCGCTCGCTCGCCTCCGGCGCGAGGTGGAGCCGGTGGATCCGGTCGCCCTCGCCCGGTTCCTGCCGGCGTGGCATGGCCTCGCACCGGTCGCCGGCCCCGGGGCGGACGCGCCACCTCTCCGCGGGACGGCAGCCCTGGAGCGCCTGGCGGAGGTGGTGGACCAGCTCGCCGGGGTCGCGATCCCCGCCTCTGTCCTGGAGCGTGACGTCCTGCCGGGGCGCGTGTCCGGATACCAGCCGCGCCTCCTCGACGAGCTCGGGGCGATGGGTGAGGTGGGCTGGGTGGGGCGGGGGAGCCTGGGTCGCGATGACGGACGGATCGCCCTGTTCCGCCCGGGCCGGGACGCCCTGCGCCCGCTGACACCGGCCGAAGGCGTGGAGCGACCGCTCGGTGACCGGCACGAACGGATCCGGGAGCACCTCGCCCGTCGGGGCGCAAGCTTCTACAGGGAGCTCCACGCCGCCGCGGGCGGCGGGTCCGACCGGGAGATGCTGGACGCGCTCTGGGATCTCGTATGGGCCGGCGAAGTGACCAACGACACCTTCTCCCCGCTCCGGGCACTTCGCTGGAAGCGGCCGAGCGGCTCGGGTCGGAGCGGGGTTCGCCATCCCCGACCGGGCCGCCTGACGGCGCTCGGGCCTCCGGAAGCGGCCGGGCGTTGGTCGCTGGTCGAGCCGGTCGCCGGGGAGCCAGGCACGGCGCGCCTTCATGCCCTCGCCCTGGCTCTGCTGGACCGCCATGGCGTCCTGACCCGCGAGGCGGTCGCCGCGGAGGCCGTCGACGGTGGCTTCGCCGCGATCTATCCTGTCCTCCGCGCGCTCGAGGACGCCGGCCGGGTCCGTCGCGGGTACTTTGTGGACGGACTGGGCGCCGCACAGTTCGCCCTCGCCGGTGCATTGGATCGCCTTCGGGCGGATCGCGATCTGGGTGCCCGGCCCGTCGTCCACCTGATCGCGGCCACGGATCCGGCCCAGCCATACGGGGCTGCGCTGCCCTGGCCGCGTCGGGATGAGGCCGACCGACGCCCGTTCCAGCGCGCGGCCGGTGCGTACGTCGTGCTCGTTGATGGAGCGGCGACCCTCTACCTGGAACGCGGCGGCGCCTCGCTGCAGAGCCTGCCGGCGTTCGACGACCCGGATGTCGCCACCGCCGGGGTTGCCGGCCTGGCGGCACTCGTGATGGGCGGCCGTGCCCGGGACCTCGTCGTCCGCAAGGTGGACGGGTTGCCCGTCGCCGAGTCTCCGGTCCGCCGGCGACTGTTGGACGCCGGCTTCGTCCCCGGCTATCGAGGTCTGACACTGCGGGGCAGCGCTATGGCCCGGATCGATGCCCGAGGGTGACACGCTCGCTCGAACGGCGGCAGGCCTGCGCCCCCATCTGGTGGGACGGGAGGTCCGCTCGGCGAGAGCCCAGGGACCGGGTCCGCTGCCGAAGGTGGAGCGGATCGTCGGCCGGCGCATCGAGTCCGTCGAAGCGCTCGGGAAGAACCTGCTGATCCGGTTCGACGGTGGGCTCGAGTTGCGGACGCACCTGCGGATGCACGGATCGTGGCACCGCTATCGGCCGGGCGAGCCGTGGCGTCGGCCGCCCGCCCGCGCCCGCCTCGTCCTGGAGGTCCCTGGTTCCGTGGCGATCTGCTTCGACGCCCCGGTCGTGGAGTTGTTCGAGCAGCGTGCCGAGGGCCTCCATCCTGCCTTGTCGCAGCTCGGGCCGGACCTGCTGTCGACCGTGTTCGACGGCGCCGAGGCGCGCCGGCGGCTGCGAGCGCCGGAGCGACGAGACCTCGACATTGCGGTCGCCCTGCTGGACCAGCGGGCGCTCGCAGGGATCGGCAACGTGATCAAGAACGAGGTCCTGTGGCTTGAGCGCGTCAACCCGTTCACGGCCGTCCACGCCCTGGACGACGCGACCGTCGACGAGCTGGTCGCGACGGCGCGACGCCTGCTGCAGGCGAACGCCGACCGTGGCCACCGGGCAGGCCGGGTGACGACGCTCGGGGACCGGGGCGCTCCGGGCCCGCTGTACGTCTATCGGCGTGGCGGCCGACCGTGCCGCCGCTGCGGCGCACCGATCGCGACGACGCGCCAGGGCGAGGACCTGCCGAGGACGACGTACTGGTGCCCCACCTGCCAGGGAGGACGATCATGACGACGATCGATGTCCGTTGCCACAGGGTGGGCGATGGCTGGCGCTGCGAGGCCGCCGTTGACGATGGCCGCACGTCCGGGTTGCACGCGGTCACGATCCCGGATCCCGACGCGGCGCGTCTGGCGCCGACCCTGGACCAGGCCGGCGTGGAGCGCCTGGTCGAGGCCACGTTCGCATTCCTGCTCGAGCGCGAGCCGAGGTCCTCGATCCTGGCGTCCTTCGACCCGGCCGTGGTCCGCCGCTACTTCCCGGAGTACGACGCCGAGGTGGCGCGCCGGCTGTCCACCTGAGCGGTTCGAACCCGACGACCGGACCGATCTCGCGCCCCAGGTGGGGCGTATCATCGCGGCCGATGTGCGAGCACTTCATCGCCCGGGCTGAGGAGCCGTTCCGGCTCGACGAGCTGTGGCCATTCGCCGAGCGCGTGGAGCGCTTCGGCATCGCGGGCTTCGGGTGGGGCGCGACCTGGCTGGGGGAGGGCGGCCGCCTGCACAGCCATCGCGACGTCGCGGCATTCCGCGACGACCACGACGGTCGCGAGCGGGTCGGGCGGGCGGAGACGACGGCTGCACTGGTCCACCTGCGAAGGCCGTCGCGCATGTCCACCCTGTCCATGGCGGACACGCAGCCGTTCGACGATCCGGCGGGCCGCTACAGCTTCAGCCACAACGGGGATCTCCACGACTACCGCAGCCTCCGGTCGGCCTATCGCACCCAGGGGCGGATCCACGGCCGCGCCGATACGGAGGTCTGCGCGCGCTGGCTCGAGGATGCGTGGCACGAGGCGGAGCCGCCGGCCCATCTTCTGGCCGCGCTGCACGATCGCTTCGGCGGCCAGGCCAACCTCGCCGTCCTCACCGCCGATGGCACGCCCCACCACTACGCGGGGAACGGCGAGAACCCGGTGTTCAGCTTCCGCCTCGGCCGGATCGGCATCGTCTCCACGGGGATCTACTCCATGGACCGCTCCCTGTTCCGATTCGCTGCCCCCCGCGCCAGCGACCGTCGCGCCGTCCGACTTCGCACCACCGTCACGCTGGATCGCCGCGGTGAGGCGCATCTGGCGCCCTAGGACCGCGGCCGTCGCCCCAACTCCGAGCCAGGAGGCTCACGATGTCCGACCCGTCGATCGACCCGAGCTCCGGACGGCCGAGCGAGCGACTCCCGCTCCGCGAGCTGGTGCGCCTGTCCGTCTACTGGCTTGGTCTGTCGTCGATCTTCGCCGGCCTGAGCGCGATCCTGGTCGGGCGCCTGGAATTCGACGCGCTGGTGGAACCGGGTGCCGCCGGGCGAACGCTCTTCCTGTTGACCATCGGAGGTGCCGTCATCGCGATGGTGGTGCAACCCACGATCGGATCCATCTCGGACTACACGATCTCGCGCTGGGGCCGTCGCAAGCCGTACATCTTCATCGGGACTGCCCTTGACCTTGTCTTCCTTGCCGGGATCGCCCTGAGCCAGGATCTGATCGCGATCGCCGCGTTCGTCGCGCTCCTCCAGTTCAGCTCCAACTTCGCCCAGGGCCCGTTCCAGGGCTACGTCCCGGATCTCGTCCCGGCGCCGCAGGTGGGGCTGGCCAGCGCACTCGTCGGCATGATGCAGATCCTGGGCAACGTCGCCGGGTTCGTGGTGGCCGGGATCGCGGTCGCCACCGATCAGTTCGCCATCGGCCTGATCGCGCTCGGGGTCCTCGAATTCGTGACCATGCTCGGGGTCGTCGTCCGCGTCCGCGAGGGCCGGGCGCCGAAGCCGCGAGCGGGCCGCAGCTGGAGGTCGGTGGCGGCCGAAGCGTGGGGGACCGATGTCCTGCGGGAACGAAGCTTCGTGTTCCTCGTGACCTCCCGCCTGGCGGTCCTGATGGCCGGCGGCGTCCTGACCAACCTGGCCCTCTTCTACCTGGCTCGCTCGCTCGGGATGGACCAGGAGGCCGCGGGGAACGCGTTCGTCGCCCTCGTGGCGCTCGTCGCCGCGGGAACCATCGTCACGGTCGTGCCCGCCGCCCGGCTGTCGGATCGGATCGGGCGCAAGAACGTCATCTACTCCTCGTGCGCGATCGGCGCCGTCGGCATGGGCCTCGTGGCGATCGCGCCATCCTTCCCACTCGCCCTGGTGGGTGCGATCACCTACGGGCTGTCCGGCGGGATCTTCCTGGCCGTGGACTGGGCGCTGATGACGGACATCATCCCGAAGGCCTCGTCAGGGCGCTACATGGGCCTGTCCAACGTGGCGACCGCGTCGTCCGGCGTCCTGGCGATCGCGATCGGCGGGACGCTGATGGATGTGATCGGCGGCGGAGCGGGTCCACGAGCGGCGCTGTGGTTGGCGGTCGGCCTGTTCGGCCTCGGTGCATTGCTGCTGCACCCGGTCGACGAGCGCCGACGGGAGGACACGCCGCCCGGCCCGATCGAGGGCGAGCCGGGGATCAGCCCGGCGCCAGCCGCCTGAGATTGGCCGGCGCATCGCGCAGCCATCCGCGCCAGGTGGCTGGTCGAAGCACATCCCACGGATCCCGGCGTCGATACAGCCAGGGCACGAAGGCCCACAGGTACACGAGGTAATCGAGGCGCACCGGGCGCGCGCCGAACCCGAACAGCGTCTGGAACTGGACGATCGTGAGCGGGAGCAGCACCAGACTCAACCCGATGGACAAGGCGAGGAACACGAGACCCCAGCGGCGTCCTCCGGCGGACAGGATCGGCCAGTGGATCACCGGGACCCATTTCATCCAGGTGGCCAGCGCCCACAGGACGCCGGCCGTCCGCGGTCCGGAGAACTGGGCCGCCCAGATCATCAACGTGAGTTGCAGGTTGATGTTGCCGGTATCGATGTTGGCGGCCAATGGGAAGCCCAGGACGGCCACGATGGATGCCGTCGTCAGGGGACGTCGCTTCCAGGCCCAGTGGAAGGTCCACAGCAGCAGCAGGATCGTCGCGCCGCGCCACACGAACCAGGCCACGTCCCATGGAAGCAGGGCCCACGGCGCGAACAGTGGGAGCATCCACGGCGCGTAGACGTACGGGAGGAATGGCCCACTGGGGTGGTATGGGTCGCCGCCATTGAGCCACAGGCGCACCCCGGCCCAATACGCCCGCGCGTCTGCGCCTCCCGCCTCGCCCCGGGCGATCATCCCGGCCGCGATCAGCGAGAAGGTGACGGACACGAGCACGATGGCCAGGACCCGACGCCGGTCGCGAAGTCGCGAAGCCTCACGCCGGAGCGCCCGCCGGAAGACGCCGGCGCGCCGTCGCGTCGGCAGATCGAGGAGATCGGTCAGGTCTGCGACGACCCGATCGCGACCCCGGGCGGTGCCCGGCACCGGGCGCAATTCTGGAGGAGGCAGGGCGTCGGCCATCGCGCCGGCATTCTCGCATGGCGCTGCTCGCCCGCGACGAAACCGTCCCGCCCGGTATCCTGTCGCGAACGCTGGCCGCGACCCACATCGCGGCGGGCCGCCCAGACCACCGCATGCCGCGTCGGCGCGAGGAGTCCGTGACCGAGGGATCCGTCATCATCATCGGGGGCGCAGAGGACAAGGTCCGCGACCGCATCATCCTGAGCCGATTCGCGGCACTGGCGGGCGGCCCGGATGCGACCGTTGCGGTGATCTCGACCGCCTCCTCCCTGGGTCTCGAGGCCGGCGAACGCTACAAGCAAGTCCTCGGCGAGCTCGGGGTGAGCCGCGTGCGCACCGTCCATGCCGTGACGCGCGCCCAGGCCAACGATGAGGCAGCGGTCTTCGCCATGCGCGACGCGACGGGCGTCTTCATGACGGGCGGCAACCAGCTCCGACTCTCGTCCATCATCGGCGGGACGCGCCTCGCGGACGCGGTCCTGGAGCGGTTCCGCCACGGTGCGGTCGTGGCCGGGACCAGCGCGGGTGCCTCGGCGATGTCCAGCCACATGATCGCGTTCGGCGCCAGCGGAGCCACGCCGAAGCACCGGATGGCCCAGATCGCCGCGGGGCTCGGGGTCCTGCCCGGCGTGATCGTGGACCAGCACTTCCAGCAGCGAAACCGACTCGGGCGGCTACTCAGCCTCATCGCCCAGAACCCGAGCCTTCTGGGGCTGGGCGTGGACGAGGACACGGCCGGCATCGTCGGCCCGGATCACGTCATGGAGGTCATCGGGCGCGGGAGCATCACCGTCGTTGATGGCGCACGCTCGGAAACGGACGCCTGGGAGGTCCACGGCCATCGCCCGCTGATGATCAGCGGCGTGGTCCTGCACTCGCTGCCCGCCGGCTATCGCTTCGATCTGCGTCGTCGCGAGCGGATCGTCACCCCGAGCCTGCACGCGATCGCCGGCGGCGAGGCCGCGTCCAGCTGATCGCGGACCGGCGCGTACACTGGCCTGCACCCGGCCCAGCCCAGGAGGACAGCGTGACCGAGACGGCCAAACCGAGCAAGTCCCGCGGCGGCCGCGCCAAGGGAGTGAAGGCTGCCGGGGCATCACCGGTCGCGCCGGCTCCGACGCTGCGGATCCTCGAGACCCGGGTCCTGCGCGGTCCGAACTACTGGGCTCGCGAGCCCGTCATCCGCCTGCTCGTGGACCTCGGGGTGCTGGAGGACTTCCCGTCCACCAAGCTGCCCGGATTCGCGGATGCGCTCGTGACCCTGATGCCCACGCTGGAGGACCACGCGTGCTCGCTGGGCCGGCGTGGCGGCTTCATCACCAGGCTTCGGGACGGGACGTGGGCCGGGCATATCGCCGAGCACATCGCCCTCGAATTCCAGAATCTCGCCGGCACGGATGTGCGCCATGGCAAGACGAGGGCTGCCGGGGCCCACGGCCAGTACAACTGCATCTACGAGTACCGCGAGGAGGACGTCGGCCTGGAGGCCGGCCGCATGGCGGTCGCGCTCGTCAACCACCTCGTCGCTCCCGACGATCCGGACGTCCGGTTCGACTACGAAGCGGAGCTCGAGCGACTGATCCGCCTCGCCGAGCGGCGGGCCTTCGGTCCCTCCACGCAGGCGCTCATCGATGAAGCGGTGAGCCGCGACATCCCGTTCATCCGCCTCGACCGGCACTCGCTGGTCCAGTTCGGCCACGGCGTGCATCAGCAGCGCATCCGGGCCACGATGACGTCCAAGACCTCGGCCATCGGCGTGGACATCGCCTCGGACAAGAGCCTGACGAATCGACTGCTCGACTCGGCCGGCCTCCCCGTCCCGCGTGCCGACGTCGTGCAGACGGAGGACGAGGCGGCGTCCGTCGCCCGTCGGCTCGGCTACCCGGTCGTGGCCAAGCCGCTCGACGGCAACCACGGCCGTGGCGTCCACCTTGACCTGCGGTCGGAAGAGGCCGTGAGGGACGCATTCCACGGGGCCCTGGCGCAGAGCCGTTCCGGGGACGTGATCGTCGAGACGTATGTGGCCGGCAACGACTACCGATGTCTCGTCATCGGCGGCAAGGTAGCCGCCATCGCGGAGCGGGTTCCGGCCAGCGTCACCGGCGACGGCGAACGCACGGTGCGCGAGCTCGTGGACGGCGCCAACGCGGATCCCCGCCGCGGCATCGGCCACGAGAAGGTCCTGACCCGGATCGCGCTCGATGACGCGGCGGAGGCGCTTGTTCGGAGCCAGGGATACGCCCTGGACGACGTGCCGCCGAAGGGGCAGCCGGTCAAGCTCGCCCTGACGGGCAACATGTCCACCGGCGGCACCTCCATCGACCGCACCATCGAGGCGCACCCGGACAACGTCGAGATCGCCGAGACGGCGGCCCGGATCGTTGGCCTGGACGTTGCCGGTATCGACTTCATCTGCCCCGACATCGCCACGCCCGTCCGCGAGACCGGCGGGGCCATCGTGGAGGTCAACGCCGCACCGGGATTCCGGATGCACACGCACCCGACCGAGGGGGAGCCGCAGTTCGTCGCCCGGCCGGTCATCGATTCGCTGTTCCCGGCGGGGTCGTCCGCCCGGATCCCGATCATCGCCGTGACCGGGACCAACGGCAAGACGACCACGGTTCGCATGGTCGCTCACATCCTCAAGCTGATGGGCCGGCGCGTGGGGATGACCTCGACGGACGGGATCGTCGTGGACGGTCGCCTCATCAAGAAGGGCGACATGTCGGGGCCGAAGTCCGCCCAGATGGTCCTCCAGAACCCCACCGTCGACACGGCGGTGTTCGAGGTCGCCCGCGGCGGCATCCTGCGCGAGGGCCTGGGCTACGACCGCAACGACGTGGCCGTGGTCACGAACGTGACCGGGGACCACCTCGGACTCGGCGGGATCGAATCCCTCGGCCAGCTGGCCAACGTCAAGGGCGTGGTCGTGGACGCCGTGCCCCGCGCCGGTTCGGCCATCCTCAACGCGGACGATCCGCATGTGTATCGGATGGGCCGGCACTGCGCCGGTCGTGTCGTCCTGTTCAGCATGGCGACGGAGAAGGGGCAGGACGGCTTCGACCGCGTTGACGGCCACACCAGCCGCGGAAATGCCGCATTCTGCCTCGATCCCAAGCCGGACGGCGAGTTGATCGTCCTTCGACTCGGTTCGCGGGTCATGCCCGTCCTGTACACGCACCTCATCCCGGCAACGTTCGGTGGACGAGCCCGGATGAACGTCGCCAACGCGCTGGCCGCAGCGGCGGCGGCCTGGGCGGCGGGTGCCCACCTCCACGACATCCGGCAGGGGCTGCGGACGTTCTCGACGTCCTTCTTCCAGGCGCCGGGGCGGCTCAACCTGCTGGACGTCGGCGGCGTCCGCGTCGTGATCGACTATTGCCACAACGTCGACGGCATGCGGCAGCTGGCCGACTTCGTGGAACGGATGATGGTCGATGCACCGACCAGGGCGGGCCGGATCGGTTCGAAGGGTCCGGGAGCTCGGAGCGGACGTGCCATCGGTGTGCTGGGCATCCCGGGCGACCGGCGCGACGAGGATCAGCGCGACTACGGTGCCATCGCCGCGACGGCGTTCGACGAGGTCATCGTTCGCGAGGACAAGAACCTGCGCGGCCGCGACCCGGGTGAGTCCGCGGCCAACGTCGTGGAAGGCGTTCGAGCCGCCAAGGCAGACGGTTCCGCCCGCGCGGGACGCGCGGACAAGGTCCTCGACGAGATGACGGCGGTCCGGACGGCGCTCCGCCGGGCGATCCCGGGCGACCTCGTGGTCTGCTGCGTGGACGACGCGATCGGGGTCTACCGCGAGGCGATGTCCGCGGCCGGCGATACCCGCGGCGGAACGGCGTTCGCGGATCCGGGCGAGCTGGGAGGTCCGGAGGGCTAGGTCACTTGGACCGCTCCGCGGCATCGTCGCGCCGCGGGGATGGACCTCCCAGGTCAGGCGCGCGACCCTCGGGCGGGGTGCGTCAGGACGGCATGTTCGCCTGGACGGTCCGGATGATGAACGCGATCAGGAAGACGGAGATGAGGATGAGCGCGAGACCGACGACCATCTCCACGGGGATGTTCCCTCCGACCGGGCCGGCCGGTTCGTCCGGCGGCTACGTTGCGCATCATGCGCGCCGCAGCTGCGGTCCACAAGCGGCAGATGCCCCCGCGACTCGGCCCTCGGGCCGTTCCGCCAACCGCGCTCCTCGGGTCAGGCTCGGCGCGGGCGGTCCTGGAGGCGCGGGACGAGCGTCGTCAGTTCCTCGGTGACGTCCACCGGTCGGGCGCCCAGGTCGTCGAGCAGCTGGAAGACGCCGTCGCGGTCCTCATGGCACAGCATCACGATCACGCGCGGCGCGTCCGGCCCCTGACCCACGAGCTCGGCGCGCAGCGCCAGCGTTTCCGACTCATAGACCGGGACCGCCGCTGCTGCGCCACCGCCCGCGCTCACCCCGGCGAGCAGCTCCCCGATGACCGCTTCCTCCGATCTGCCGCGGAGGTACCTGCGCGTCTCCTTGATCGCGACGCGCTGGGCGCGCCGCGCCGCGGTGCGACCGATCGCGCGGAGCGTGTCGTCGGGTCGATCGCCGGCGGTCCCGATGATCGCCGTGATGGGCGCCGCCCGACCGGCCGCGCCCCCGGCGATCCCTTCCGCCACATCGAGGACTGCCGAGACGCCGGCCTCATTGTGGGCGAAATCGACGATGACCAGGCGCGATCCCAGCCGGAACAGGTTGAGCCTGCCCGGCGACCGTTCGGTGGACGGACGGAAGTCGAGCAGGCCGTCCCGGACCTGCTCGATCGTCGCACCCAGGCCGCGAGCGCCGCCCACCGCCGCGAGCGCGTTGGCGACGTTGTGTCGCGCCAGTCCGCCGATCGTGATCGGGATCCTGCGGACCTCCACGATGCTGGTGGCTGTCGGTCCGTCGATCTCGGTCACCCAGCCGCCGCGGACCAGGTACGCGCGACCGCCCCCGGCGACGTGACGCCGAACGGTCGCCGAACCGTCGCTTCCGTCGAGCGAGAAGTACGCGACTCGCGCTCGCACGCGGCGTGCCACCGCGGCGACCAGCGGATCGTCGCCGTTGAGGATCACCCAGCCGTCCGGCTTCGTGATCCGGCAGACCGTGGACTTCACTTCGGCAAGCTCGGGCAGGGTGTGGATGCCCTGCAGGTCCAGGTGGTCGGAGGACACGTTGGTCAGAATCGAGACGTCGTTCGATTCGTACCCGATCCCACGCAGGACGATGCCGCCGCGAGCCGTCTCGAGGACGGCCACGTCCACGTCCGAGCGGGCGAGGATCTGGTGTGCTCCGCCGGGCCCCGTCCAGTCGCCCGGCTCGACCATCCGTTCATCCATGAGCACGCCGTCCGAGGTCGTCGTCCCGACATGGTGGCCCGCGAGCAGCAGGATGTGGGTGACCAGGCGCGTGACCGTCGACTTGCCATTCGTTCCGGAGATGGACATGGCCGGGATCCGCCGATCGGCATCGCGGATCCACGAGGGCGGGGACGTGCGCGCGGCGGAGATCCGCGCCGACCAGCGGGCGACCAGGCGCTCCTGTGCGCCCGTCAGGCGGGCCGTCCTGGAAGGGGAGACCTCCCGCTCGGCGAGCGCCAACGCGGCCTCGGTGAGGGTGCGCGCCCGCTCCTCGCCAGTCCACGGGAACGTGATGATCCAATGACCCGGGTCCGACGAGCGGTGAACGGCGAGGCCCGTATGCCCTTCTTCGTGGTCGGCGCGAAGACGGCGGATCCAGGCGGCGATGCTGGCGATCGGGTCCGGCCAGAGCCGGCTCGGGACGGCCGCCGCGAGGCGCACCAGGGCGTGCCGTCCCGGGTCACGCTGGCCGTACCAGGTCCGACGGCGGCCCAGGGCGAGTTCGACCTTCACCACCGGCTCCAACCGGTAGACGTTGGGTCCCTCGAGCAGGCGGATCTCGATCAGTCGCACGGTCCGGGCAGGATAGCAACCCGGGCGACGCGTAGACTGGCCGCCAAGATGACCAGCGAGACGACGGCCGCCCTCGAACTCGACGCACTCCGCCGGTCCATCGCCGCCGACCTGCCCGACTATCTCGATGACCTGCGGCACCTCGTCAACCTCGATTGCGGCTCGTACACGCCGGATGGGGTCAACGAGGTCGGACAGTGGGTCGCGTCATTCCTGTCCGGTCTCGGTGCCGACGTGGACATCCGGCCGGATCCGTCGGGCCGCTTCGGGCACACCGTGGTGGGGACGTTCGTCGGCGCTCAGGAGGGACCCCGGATCCTGTTGATCGGCCACATGGACACGGTCTTCGAACCGGGGACGGCTGCCGATCGCCCATTCCGCATCGATGACGGCGTCGCCTACGGTCCGGGTGTGACGGACATGAAG
>JAOUEG010000295.1 GCA_029858845.1 Chloroflexota bacterium
CGGGGATCCGAGCGTCCACGTCGCTCTTGATCGTGGTGGTCTTCCGTTCCGGCGTCGGGACCATGATCCCGTCCCGGGGCGGGACCAGTGCCCCTTCGCCGGTCGTGACCCGTCGGATGCGGTCTTCCTTGAGAGCCGCGAGCAACTCGAGCCATTCGTACTCGCGCCGCATGCGATGGAGCCAGTCGCGGCCGTCCGCCACCGGGACCTGGCTGACCGTGGCCTTCACACGCTCATCCAGACCGGCCACCATCACCGCGTTGCCACCGCCGGTCCCGCCGGACCCGAACGCACCCAGTCTCGAGCTGTCCACCTCCGGCCTGGACTCGAGGTAGGTCAGCGCGTTGCGCCAGTCGGCCACCTGGCCCATCGGATCGAAGTAGGTCGCGTCGCCCTCGGAATCGCCGAAGCCTCGGTAGTCGAAGACGAGCACGGCGATACCCGCCGCGAGCAGACCATCGTGGTACGGCTGGTAGAGCTTCGCGTCGCGGAGACCCAGCCAGCCTGGACCCTGGGCCACGGCCGGGACGGGTTCGGACGCACTGGCACCGTCGGGCAGCAGCAGCGTCCCGGCGAGGACCGAGCCATGACTATGGAAGCGGACCTGTTCGGTGGCCATCAACCCTCACTCACGGTTGCGCGGTCGCTCGGGCACCGGAGGCCGGCACGACGGACGAACACGGAAGCAGGCGCAATGTAGCCAAAATAGACGCGTTTGTCCACACTTGCCGTGGTCGCGACTCAGCCTCCATAGACCCAGCGCGCCGGGTCTCGGGCGTAGTCGGCGTAGTCGCCGGGCACGGTGATCCCCGGGATCTCGGGCACCCAGTCGTCGTGGAGGAGCTGATCGGGGTCGCCGTATCGCGCGGCGAGGTCGCGAACGTCCGGATCATCGTAGGCGGACAGCCGGCCGCCCTCGATGACGGGGATGTCACCGGTCGCGGTCTGGACGATGAGCGTCGCCGACATGAGGTGGACGTGGAGGTGCCCGTACAGCAGGTGCCGCTCGCCCGCCCAGACCTCTTCGGAGGAGCGCCATCGCGTGCCGATCCCGCAGTGGATGATGCCGGCCCGCCGTCGCTCCCACTCGAACCCACCGGACGACAGGGAGCGGATGTTGGACGGCCGGACGATCTTCGGATTGGTCCCGATGGCGATCTCCCAGATCCAGAACAGGCCTGGCTCCGGGAAGCACGGATAGCTCGTGTTCCTGGACTCTTCCTCGAGGTCACGCCAGGCGGCGCCGTACGCCCCACCGCCGCGGATCCCCGTCATCCGGGCCCGTTCGATGTCCACCTCGATCCGCGGGAAGGGCCGGCTGAAGTGGTTGAGCGTCCCGGCGATGACGCCGGTCGTGTCGTCGTCGGGGCCGATCGGTGTGGGAGGGTGGGCCATCAGGTGGCCCCACTTCGGGGAGAGCCCGTAGTCGTGGCGGGTGCCGTCCCGGAACGGGGCGTCCAGGATGGTCAGGCGGACGTCCGTGCCTTCGGGATCGGTCAGCAGCAGGCGAGCCCCCGTGTTGGCCGTGATGCGCGACCAGGTCCGCTCATTGATGAGGCGGTGGAGATCCCGAGGGAAGAGGTTCGGCTCGGCGGCGAAGTGATCCTTGACGACCCAGGGGAAGCCCTCGTAGCGATGCTCGACCTTGGGGATGGCACCGCCCTTTCCGTGGATCAGCAGGTCGTAACCCCGGGACCGGGCAAGCTCCTCGACCCACGGGGTGCCTTCCCAACGACGAGGCTCCTCCACCCATGGGCGTCGGCGCATGGCGACGCGGATCTCATCGAGATCCTCGAACTCGCGGTCGTCCTCGACCTGGGCGACCACGATGTCGACCCGGGCACCCATCTCGCGCAGGGCCTGTGCCACGGCGTGGGTCAGGTCGGGATCCGTCTGACTATCCACCCCGATAAGCACTCGCTCCCCAGGTTTCGTCGCTCCGTAGCCGATGAAGCCGGCTGCGGTCCTCCTGACTTCGTCCTGGCGGACGATGCCGCGGGCAACTCCGAGCAGATCATCCAGGGCGACGACGCGTCCGACGCCTCCGGCGGGGCCCGCCTCGGGCCCGGGATCGGGACTAGGGGATCCACACACGATGTCACCTCGTGACTCGGGTCAACTCCCGGACACGTCCGGGCAGGAACACGATCGCCCCCGGAGCGGAACTCCGGGGGCGATCGAGCTGGAGGAGCCGACTACTCGGTCGGGATGCCGTTGGCCTCGTAGAAGCCCGAATCGATCAGGCCCTGGAGGACGCTGCGGTCGAACGCGTCGGTGACGGGAACGTCCGACATCGCCGGGTTGACGGTCGCGAGGACGGTCTTCGGATTCTCGAACGCCTCGTCCGTCCAGGTCATCGGCCGGTTGCCGATCTCCTGGAACTCCAGGATCAGCGCCTTGGCGTTCTCGACGGTGTCCTGGGTGAATTCGGCGTAGTACTCAGCGGCCTTGTCCGGGTCGGTCCACATCATGTTCTGGGCCTCGAGGACGGAGGCAGCGACGACCGTGGCCGTGTTGGGGTTCGCGGCGAACCACTCCTCGGTCACGCCCAGTCCGGAGCGGCCCCACGGGAGCGCGGCTTCCTTGAGGTTGACGAGGAAGTTGAAGCCGAGGTCCACCATCTCCTGGTGCTTCGCGGCGTCCACGGGGGCGGCGGCGCATGCGCCTCCCTGGAGGGCTGCGATGCGTGCGCTCTGGCCGCCGACCTCGGTGATGACGACGTCGTCCGGCGTGAGGCCCAGTGCGTCGAGCGACAGGATGACCGCGCCATGCGACGTGCCGCCGTACGTGGAGACGGCGACGCACTTGCCGCGCAGTTCTTCGGCGTTCGTGACGTCCGCCGTGGAGACCAGCTCATCGGTCAGGATCACGGCGTTGACGGCGAGCCCGATGACCGGAACGTCCGTCGTCTGCGATGTGATGAACGACGACGTACCGCCGAAGCCGACGTCCAGCTGGCCTGCCTGCAGGGCCTGCATGACCTTGCCGTCGCCTTCGAACACCGTGGCCTCGACGTTCAGGCCGTTCTTCTCGTAGATCCCCGCCATCAGCGCGAGCTGCGCGGCGAACTGGCTGGTCTCGGTGACGCTGAGGCCCATCTTGAGGTCCGTCTTCTCTGGGGTCGGAAGTGCGCCGGCCGGGGCGGACGACTCGACCGGTGCGGTGCTCTCGACCGGGGCCGCCGATGCAGGCGCCGTCGTCGCGCCGGAGTCGCTGCACGCCGCGGCGAACAGTGCCGCCGAGACGAGCAGCGTGAGCGTTCGAGAATGCTTC
>JAOUEG010000296.1 GCA_029858845.1 Chloroflexota bacterium
CGTCGACCGGGTCCAGTCCGATCGAGCGAGCGAGCTCGAGGACGACGGCCTTGGCCTCGGGATCATCGCCCGCCACGAACCCGTCGAGGCGGATGTCATCCACGATCGGGTCGACCTGACGGCTCGCGAACAGCGTGTTGAAACCCTTCACGACCGAAGATCCGGGGAAGAGCTCGGCGATCTCCTCGGCGTTCGAGGCCGTGGTGTCGATCTCGGGGCCGCTTGGGCCGAACGAGATGCGATTCGTGACGTCGACGATCGTCTTGCCGGACGCCGCGTCGGCGATCTCGGCGGCGAGCTCCGGCACGCTGTCAGCCCAGACCGCGAGCACGATGACGCTGGCCGCACGGACCGCCTCGACAGCGCTGGTCGCGACATGGGCGCCCGACGCGGCTCCGGCCGACCCAGCATGTCCCGGATCGCGCGAGGTGATCGTGACGTCGTGGCCGGCGCGGGTGAAGGTGGTCGCCAGGGCGGTGCCGACATTGCCGGCGCCGATGATCGCGATCTCCATGGTTCGGGTCTCCTCTGGTCGCCCGCCCCGGTCGGAGGCGGTGGTGCGACCGTGTGATTAGTTGTCGGCGCAACGATATGTCCATGGTATGCTGCTGTCAAGCACATTTTGTGGAGAACAAACATGCCGTCCGAGACCAACCCTCCAGAGGGCGCACCCGAGGCCGACCGGCGACGACTCCCGGTCGGCCGACAGATCCGACGCTGGCGCATGGAGCGCGGACTGACACTGGCACGAGTGGCCGAACGGAGCGGCCTCAACGTCGGGTACCTCTCGCAGGTCGAGAACGACAAGGCCTCGCCGTCGCTGGGTTGCCTCGCGAGCCTCGGGGCCGCGCTGGACGTCCCGCCGGCCTGGTTCCTGATGGATGACGTACCGCCGCCCACGGTCGTCCGGGCCGCGGAGCGGCCGGTGACGGCCACGCCGTCCGGGCGGGTCGAACACGTCGACGGCAAGGCCTCCCGGGACATCTCGATCCTCGAGGTCGTTGCGCGCCCTGGGATGCGCGTCGGCCTGCACGCCCATCCGGGGGACGAGCACCATCTCGTCCTGCGGGGACGGTTCCGGGCGACGCAGGGGCCGCACGTCATCGACCTCGGCCCGGGTGACTACCTGCGCTGGGATGGCGCCACAGCGCACGACGGCGAGGTCATCGGTGACGAGCCCCTGTCCGTGCTCATCATGCGGATCTCGCCACGCGACTGAGCTCCGCGGTGGGCATCGGCTGACACGGGCGCGCCGACAGGTGCGCCTGCCGGCGCGCCTGCGGCCGCCGTCCCCGAACCGCAACCTCGGCGACGTCGCAACCTTCGCGGCGCGCAGGGTAGACTTTCCCGCGACCCCAAGTGTCCCCGCGGGCCTGCCCCGTCCCGCGTCCGAAATCCTCTGAACAGGTGGTTGCCCATGAAGGTCGGTGTCGCCAAGGAGACCGCGCCCGGAGAGCGGCGCGTCGCCCTGGTACCCGAAGCGCTCGGCAAGCTGCAAGCGGCCGGGTGCGAGATCCTGGTCGAGACCGGCGCCGGTGCCGGATCGGCCCTCCCCGACAGCGCCTACGCTGCAGCCGGCGCGATGATCGTCCCGACTGACGCCCTCTATCAGCAGTCGGACGTGGTCCTCAGAGTCGCCAAGCCCTCCCCGGCCGAAGTCGGCCGGCTTCGCCAGGGCCAGGCCGTGGTCGGCTTCCTGCAGCCGCTGATCGATCCCGGACTGGCGCGGGACCTCGCTGCGAAGGGCGTCACCGCCGTCAGCCTTGACGCCATCCCGCGAACCCTCAGCCGGGCCCAGACGATGGATGCCCTCAGCTCGCAGGCCAACGTCGGGGGCTACAAGGCCGTGCTCATCGCGGCGAACGCCTATCCGCGCTACTTCCCGCTGCTGACGACGGCCGCCGGAACCGCCAAGCCGGCCAACGTGCTGATCCTGGGGATCGGCGTCGCGGGCCTCCAGGCGATCGGGACCGCCAAGCGCCTGGGAGCCATCGTCCACGCCTATGACGTCCGTCCCGAGACGCGCGAGCAGGCCGAGAGCCTGGGCGCGAAGTTCGTCAAGCTGAAGACGACGATCGACGCGACCGGGGCCGGCGGCTACGCCCGCGAGCTGACCGCCGAGGAGCGAGCCGCCCAGCAGGCGGAACTCAACGAGGCGATCGGCGGCATGGACGTGGTCATCACCACGGCCCAGGTCCCGGGCCGCAAGCCGCCGGTCCTCGTCACCGCCGATGCCGTGACGCGGATGAAGCCCGGCTCGGTCATCGTGGACATGGCCGCTTCGGCGCTGGGCGGCAACTGCGAGTTGAGCGAACCCGGCGAGACGGTGGAGACGCCCAACGCGGTCACGATCATCGCTCCGGACAACCTGCCGGCGAGCATGCCGGCAGGCGCTTCCGCGTTCTACGCGCGCAACATCTCCAACCTGCTCCTCGGGATGGTCAAGGACGGGAACCTGCACCTCGATCTCGAGGACGAGGTCACCAAGGCCACCGTCATCACCAACGGCGGCGCCATCCTGTCCGACGCCGTGAACAAGCTGCTCAACCCCGGAGGCCAGGCATGACCCCCGAAGAGATCGATGGCCTGCTCCAGTCGCTGACCATCTTCACCCTCGCGATCCTCGCCGGCTTCGCCGTCATCAGCAAGGTGCCGGCCACACTGCACACCCCGCTGATGTCCGGCGCCAACTCGATCCACGGCATCGTCCTCGTCGGCGCGATGATCATCGCGGCCGAGGCGACCGACCCGGTCAGCCAGATCGTGGCCCTCGTGGCCGTCGCGTTCTCCGCCATGAACGTCGTCGGCGGCTACGTGGTGACGGACCGGATGCTCCAGATGTTCAAGAAGAAGCCGGTCGCCCCGAAGCCGGCTGCCGACCAGGCCGAGGCCTGACCGATGACGACCCTCGAAGCGATCGAGATCCTGGTCCGGCTTGCCTGGCTGGCCGGCGCCGTCACGTTCGTCCTCGGCCTGATCCGGATGAACTCCCCGGCCACGGCTCGCAATGGGAACCTGCTGTCCGCGGCCGGCATGACCGTGGCCATCGTCGCGACGGCCATCCTCATCCTGGCCGAGCAGCTGCTCGACCCTGCCAGCGAGGGCGTCAGCGTCATCGCCTGGGCCATCATCATCGGTGGCACGGCGATCGGCGGCGGGCTCGGCCTCTACACGGCGCGCGTCGTCAAGATGACCGCGATGCCGCAGCTCGTGTCCATCTTCAATGCGGTGGGCGGCGGCGCGGCGGCACTCATCGGCATCGTCGAGT
>JAOUEG010000297.1 GCA_029858845.1 Chloroflexota bacterium
TGGAGATCGACCGCGGCGCCGGAGATCGCGCGATCGCCTCCGCCTACCGCCGCCTGGCGCGCCGATTCCACCCGGACATCGCCGGGGAAAGCGCGACCGACCAGATGACCCGCATCAACGCGGCGTTCGATGCCATCAAGACGGCAGAGCGCCGGATCCGGTTCGACGAGACCGGACCCCGACCAAGTGGCGACACCCGCCCGCGAACGGGCTCGGTCGCCCACGACCCACTGCGCTGGACGCAGGCACGCGACGGGACCGGCGGAGCCGGACCGCCTCCCGGCCGCCCGTCCGGCAGCGTGCTCGGCTTCGGTCGCCACATCGGCTGGTCGATCGGCGAGATCGCGCGGGTCGATCCCGGCTACCTGGAGTGGCTGATCGATCGGCGCGAGGCCCGCCCGTATCGCCTCGAGATCGAAGCGACTCTCCAGGCTCTCCGTGGGCGCGAGCCATCGCCGTCCGAAGGACACACGGGACGCGCGCGACGCGCGGGCGGCCGCGACCGAGCCTGGGCCTTCCGGCGGGCGTAGTCCCAGACAGGCTTCCTGGTCGGCGCCAGGCGTCGCCTCCGCGCGAGCGTTCGCCTGTGCGGCGTGCGGCTCGGGCGCTACTCGAGCGGCTTCGGTCGCGTGTCGGAACCGGATGGACGGACGAGGTCGGCGAGGACACCGCCATGGACGAGATCCGTCGCGGCGCTGATGTCCGGACCCGGCTCCCGATCACGATCGAGATGCGCGATACGGGCGCGAATCCGCGCATGCGCCTCGCCGACGCCGACGCCGGCGCCGGCGGCACCCGACGCCAGGCGCAGGTCCAGGGCCTGCGCGGCGACGATCAGTTCGATCGCGAGGATGCGCTCGACGCCGAGGAGGACCGCACGGGCATGTCGCGCGGCGATCGATCCCATCGAGACGTGGTCCTCCTGGTTGGCGCTGGTCGGGATCGAGTCCGACGACGCCGGGTGGGCGAGCACCTTGTGCTCGGAGGCCAGGGCCGCGGCCGTGTACTGGTAGATCATCATCCCGGACTCCACCCCCGACGACGGCGCGAGGAACGGCGGCAGACCGCCATTGAGTCGAGCGTCAAGCAGGAGCGCGATCCGGCGCTCGGAGATCGAGCCGAGCTCGGCGAGCGCCAGCTTGGCGAAGTCGAGCGCCAGGGCGATCGGCTCGCCGTGGAAGTTGCCACCGCTGATCACGCGTCCCCCGCCGGTCGCCACCGTATCGACGTCGGCCACGCCGCCACCGGGGAAGACGAGCGGGTTGTCCGTCGCCGAGTTGAGTTCGATGTCGAGCACGCGCCGGAGGTGGTCGAGGGCATCGCGGACCGCCCCATGGACCTGCGGCACGCAGCGCAGCGAGTAGGGATCCTGGACCTTGTGTGCACTGACGTGATGGGCACGCTGGAGGCCGCTGCCCCGCAGGAGGTGGCGCATCTCGGCCGCGACCTCGATCTGGCCCGGGTGCGGCCGGGCGAGCTGGTAGGCGGCCGCGAACGCGACGTCCGTGCCCAGCAGCGCTTCGACCGACATCGCCGCGGCGACGCTTGCCGTTCGGGCGAGTCGGTCGGCGTCCGCCAGTAGCAGGGCGCCGATGGCGGTCATCATCTGGGTCCCGTTGAGCAGGGCGAGCCCTTCCTTGGCCTCCAGGGTCAGCGGTTCGAGGCCGGCCTCGCGCAGGGCGACCAGGCCCGGGACGATCTGGCCCTGGAACTCCACCCGGCCCCGGCCGATGAGCGGCAGAGCGAGATGCGCGAGCGGGGCCAGGTCGCCGGACGCGCCCACGCTCCCCTGCTCCGGAACGAGCGGATGGATCCCGAGGCGCAGGAAGTCGAGCAGCCGGTCCACGACGACCGGCCGACAACCGCTGTGACCGAGCGCCAGCGTATTCGCCCGCAGGAGCAGCATCGCGCGCACGATTTCGCGGGGGAAGGGCGGTCCGACGCCCGCCGCGTGACTCATCAGGAGGTTCTCCTGGAGCCGAGCGGCGTCGGCCGGCGCGATGAACGTGGAGGCGAGATCGCCGAACCCGGTCGTGACCCCGTAGACGACGGCGCCCTCGGCGAGCAGGCCGTCGATCACCTCGCGCGCCTCGGCGATCCGTTCGCGCGCGTGGATGTCGAGCTCGGCGATCACGCCGGCCCGCGCCACCGCCTCGACTTCGGCCACGGTCAGGTCCGCGCCGGTCAGGATGACCGGCCGCGCGTCACCGGCAGCCCGCGGATAGGGGTCAGGGTGGCGGTGCGGGACCTCCGGCTCGGTCACTGGGTCGAGGATAGCGGGCACATGGGCGACCCGTGCTCCGTCCGCGCCGGGAGCCGTGGGCGCACGATGCACACCCGCCCGATCAGGCGCGACGCAGCCGTCAGCTGCTCGCCACGGCTCGATCGCGCTCCTGCCGACCGGCGAACCAGGCGATGAACGTCACGAACGTGAACGCGATCGACCCGAGGACGAGGACCACCGCGAGCGCCTGAGGGTCCGGTGGCGCCAGCATGGCCCGATCCTCGTCCAGCCACGGCCAGAGCGCGCGGAGCGAACCGGCCATCAGGCCGGTGAGGGCGGCCATCGTGGCGGCGTGGCGGTGCTCCAGCAGCCACTCGAGCAGCTGCGAGAAGAGGGCAAGGCCGATGGCCGCACCCGCCACGAACGTGAGGACGTAAGGGATATCGAAGCTCGCGACCGCCTCGAGCGTGGGTCGGTAGATGCCGATCACGTAGAGGAGGAACGCGCCGCTGATCCCCGGGAGGATCATCGCGCAGATCGCGATCGCCGCGGACAGGAAGACGACGTACAGCGGTGGGTCGGCGAGCTCCCGTGGCGGCAGGCCGACGAGGACGAACGCGCCGACGGCGAAGGCGATGATCAGCGCGACCTCGGTGGCGCCCACTGACCCGATCCGCCGGAACGGGATGGCGAGCGAGCCAAGGATGAGGCCGAAGAAGACTGCGGATACCTGCGACGGATAGGCGTCGATGAGGCCGGGGATGATCCGCGAGCCCACCCCCAGCGCCAGTACGATGCCGATCCCGAGCGGGATGATGAACGCCCACTCGACCCGACCCAGCCGCTCGCGAAATGCCGGGATGTCCCCACGGACGAGGCGGAAGCCGGCGGAGGCGGCCTCGCTGATCGAACGCACCAAGCGCTCGTAGATGCCGAAGATGAGCGCGACCGTCCCGCCGCTCACGCCGGGGATGACGTCCGCCGAGCCCATGAACATGCCGCGGACCACGTGGCCGACGGAGGATCTCGGATCAGGT